>JAGQPC010000484.1 GCA_020426925.1 Planctomycetales bacterium
TACGGGCGATTGGAATGGCGATGGCGAATTCGATTCCGGAGACTTTGTCGCTGCGTTTACGGGAGGCGGATATGAACAAGGTCCACGAACGAACGTCGTTCCCGAGCCAGCTTCGTACTCCATCGCGATCGCTTGTGTCTTACTTGCACTGCGCCGTGCAAAAAACTTTGAACAACAGAAATAAAAATATAACTGGCAAATTCATTGCGATGTGCACGACCGCAGATTACACTCAATGGTTCGATTCGTGTAGAATCCGCAGATTGCCTATTTTCCTTATGAGGAACTGACGATGAGCCGCATTGTTGCTTTCATGGTGTGCCTTGCTTTGTGTACGACCGCGAATGCGGATCTTGTGGATATTTCTGAAATTGCGTGGACTGCGGGCGATACCAGCGTTTCCACCAATTCGAGTGGTGGAGTATCCGTTGACTTCAATTTCTCCGGAACACTCCCGTTGGCGGTTCAGCCAGCCACGTCATCAGACCCGGGCGTTGCTACGCCGTATATCCAAACGGGCGTCAACACTTTCGATGGTGGCCTCGTCTGGCGATTTGCAGAAGCTCATATTAACGGCGATGGGCCTGGCGTTACTGCGAACGATGTGGTCACGCTTGCTATCGATTTTGGCCAGCCAGTTAATGACCTAACGTTCGATTTGGGTGACATCGACACTGGAAGCGACTCCGCGATTACTGGAATCAACTTCGAGAACTGGCAGGACATCGTCATTGTCAAGGGATTCGCTCCTGGAGGAGCTGGTGTCCCCGGCACAGCAACCGCTTTGGCAGGCGGAGCAGCCAGTGTGATCCGCGAAGATGGCAACATTTACGATGCAGTTGGCGATCCAGCCATTACACTTGCTGGGATCGATGGACCTGCGGCAGACGATGGCAACCGAGGCAATGTACGTATTGCATTTGCTTCCGCTATCTCGAAAGTGCTCATCGACTATCGACCTGGTCTTCCATCCGGCACAGGCATGTCGGACTTCATCTTGGGAATTGGGCCTGCGGAGACGACTTCACAATTCATTTCGTTGCACGATCTGAATTTCACCGCTGTACCCGAACCATCAAGCTTCCTGCTGATTGGCTTGGTTGGATTGGGCGTGGGACTCCGTCGCCGACAGCAAATCGTCGAATTCATTCGTTCGATGTGGATCGCGAAGTAGAAAATAACAAAACTGAATAATAAGACTTAAGCACTTGTGGTTCGTCGCAAGTGCTTTCATTTTGCGCACAGCTTCCGTTAGAACCTTCAAACAGACCATCGCACCGACGCATGACGGCGTCGCCAATGCCGCGAACCATGCGCCCAGACGGCAGCGAGTCCGCAACACTGAACCGGGGAATGGCTCTGACAATGCGACAGCTACATCCGTCTTGCGTGCTTCTTCTGCTTGCCATCGCCTGTACTTCTGCGGCTCGCGGCAATCTCACGATCACTACGAATCAACTGCCTTCGGTTGGGCCAGGACCAAGTTTTATTGATGGGACTGGTTCGTTAAGTTCGATTTTCGACGCAGCTGCGATGTACTGGGAGGATTTGATTCTCGGCAGCAACACGATTGATGTCCGCTTTCGATGGGACAATACACTCAGCAGCAGCAAGCTCGCTCAAACCGAGTTTTTCGGCAACGCCATCACGATATCCATTGACTCGACTAGTCTTTGGTATGTCGACGGCACACCGTTTTCGCATAGCGAGTTCCCGAACTCGCACGTTGACACGGATGGAGGATTGACTTCAGGTGTTTACTATACCGGCGGACCGTCAAGGTTTGATCTGCTTTCGGTCTCCTTGCACGAAATCGGGCACGCGATCCATGGTATTGGCAGTGGCATGGGCTTCGACGTGCCGCAGATCACCGTTACAGAACCGTTGCCACACGCTGGAACCATAATTGACACAGTGGCGGGCTCGCACCTCAATGATTCGTCTTATCCGAATGCGTTGATGGTGGACGGTCTTCCGGCTGGCCGTCGCCGACTGATCTCCGAACTGGACTTGTTGGCTGTAGCGCAGACTAGTAGAAGGATCATCCAATCACCTGCCGATACGATGTCGCCCTCCATCGTGGACGTAACTGTATCCGGTACGCAGTGGCAATCCAGCTTTCTAAGTGAGCTTGATCCTGACCGAGGTCTCGGGTACTCGCTGATCGATACAGCCGACAACCTTGCACCGTTGCCATACAAAAATGCGGATTTGATCTACGTCAAGTTCTCGGAAAACGTACTTGGAGGCAACGGATCACTGAGCCCCGATGATTTCGCGATCATTGGAACAAACACGTTGCTTGATCCAATTGCGATCGTCAGCGTCGATTACAACACAGTGGACAACGTCGCGAAGCTGGTTCTTGGAGACTCCCTGCCGCGCGACAAGTATTTCATCGGTGTGAACGCCGGGACCGTGACTGATGAAGCTGGCAACGAATTAGACGGTGGCAGCGGAGCCGGAACCGACTACACATTGCGATTCAATGTGTCGCCTGGGGACTTCTCGCAGAGTCCTGACGGAGCCGTTGGATTTTCGGACCTGAATGCTCTCAGCCTTGCATACTTTAGTAATGCCGGTGACGATAACTACAACGTGTTGGCCGATGGAAACGCTGATGGACGTGTCAATTTCTCTGACTTGAACACGTTGGGCTTGAACTACTTTGAACGCTTGCCAGCCGATGAGCCCGGATTGCCACTTGCGGTTGAAGCGATCCTTGATGACAACCCGGATGGTTTCGCACGATCACTGGACGCCGACGTGCTGGCGGTGAGCATGTTCGAACTTGGAAGGGCGACTTCCTCGTTGACGGCCGTTCCCGAACCATCGTTGGTCTTGCACTGGGGATTGATCGCGTTGTTCTCGGGCACTTTTCGTTGGAAGCGAACCTAGTCGTACGACGAGCTGTTTCCCAAGAAGTCTTGCCGATAACGCTGCGCTCAAGAACTTGCTAACCGCGAAGAATGTCGTGAACGACACTTCCGTGAACATTCGTCAAGCGACGTTCGAGCCCGTTGTGATAGTACGTGAGTCGTTCATGGTTCAGGCCCATCAGATGCAACAACGTTGCGTTGAAGTCGTACACGGTTGTCTTGTTGACTGCAGCTTTGAAACCAAACGCATCGCTTTCGCCGTAGCTGGTCGCTCGCTTGACACCGGCTCCCGTCAGGAAACATGTGAACGCGTCGGGATTGTGATCTCGGCCTGTCCCGTTGGCTTGCAGAAACGGCATGCGCCCAAATTCCGTCGCCCAAACGACCAGCGTGTGCTCGAGCAGTCCTCGTTGCTTCATATCCGCGATCAAAGCTGCTGTTGGTTGGTCCATGATTTCCGCTTGCATCGAGTGCGTGTCGAGGATGTTCGCGTGAGAATCCCAATTGGTCACGCCATTTCCGCCCGATGGATCACTGCCATTAAACAGCTGCACGACTCGAACTCCCTTTTCGATTAACCGCCGAGCAAAAATGCAATTCTTGGCGTATTCGCCTCGGAGCTTGCTGCCGCCTTCGACTCCGTACGCCTTCATCGTTGCAGCAGTCTCTTTCGAAAGATCCATCACTTCTGGGATCGATGTTTGCATGCGACCGGCGAGCTCGTAACTCGCGATTCGTCCAGCGAGATTGGCGTCGCCCGGATTCTGCTGAAGATGCCGAGCGTTCAGACGCTGCAGCAAATCGACAGTAGCGCGATCGGCTTCGGGAGTTACCGAATCTGGGCGATACAGATTGTTGGGCGGATGTATCGCGCTAAAGTCTGTCCCTTGAAATGCGGCAGGCAGAAACCCATTTCCAAAGTTGTTTTTTCCGCTGCGGGCCAAGCCGCGAGGATCATTGATGGCGACGAACGCTGGCAACTCTTGGCTTTCAGTTCCCAACGCGTATGTCACCCACGCGCCAAATGAAGGAAAACCTTCCATCGTGAAGCCTGTGTTCATGAAATTCTCGCCCTGCGGGTGAGCGCTGGTTTCCGTCGACAGTGAATGGATGAAACAGAAATCGTCCACTAACTCGGCGAGATTCGGAAGTAAATCGGACACCATTTTTCCGGTCTCGCCGCGCGGCTTGAAATTCCAGAAAGGCTTCGCAATGTTCCCGCTGGGGCCCTCGAATGTCACCGCAGGAATATTCGGAGGCTTCTTGCCGTGCAGCTTGAACAGGTCGGGCTTGTAGTCGAACGTGTCGACATGGCTTACCGCTCCGGGCAGATATATGACGAGAACCTGTTTCGCCGCCGAACTAAAATGAGGCTCCCGCGGGGCGTATGGATCGTTCGGATCGATGTTGGGGCGAATCGGTTCCTGGCCACTAACTGTTTTCGCATCGGAGGCCAACAGTCCGTCTTGATGTAATAAACTCGTCAGGGAAAGACTCGCCGTCGACATGCCCGCAGTGCTCAAGAAATTGCGGCGATCCAACAGCCGTCGGCCGTGCAGCGAAATGTTTTCGGATAGGTTCATCGACAACTCTACGGCAGAAACGCAAATTCATTAGAGTTAATCAACGCTCGGCAGACGAGCAACAACTCATTGGTACGAGCGGATTCCAAGCAATCAGATATTTCTTGCTCGGTCGGCGGCCGCCCGAGCAGCAATTCGAAACATCGCTTAACGGCATCGGACTTGTTTTTCGTTTCGGTTTGTGCTCGTGCTGCAATTCGGCGTGATTGGTCGATCACAAAATCGCTGTTCATGAGGTTCAGCGCTTGAAGGGGCGTGGTCGAGACAGGCCGTTTCGCGCTGACTTGGCCGCAATCAGGGAAGTCGAACGACGTGAACATCTTGTCGTCAACGCGCCGCATGCGTTCCTGGTAAAGCATTCGTCGCCACGTGTGCGGTCCGAAGTTATCGACAACTTCCCACTGAGCGTACGTTTTCTTCACGTTGTGAATCCGATAGCTGCGACCGCCGATTTTTCGATCAAGCAGTCCGGATGCCAGCAGAATTGAATCTCGAATCACTTCTGCTTCGACACGTTTCGGTGGAAATCGCCAGAGCAGCGCCGAATCAGGGTCTTTGTTCAATCCGATTTCCGAAGGCTTACTCGATTGCTGAAACGCGTCCGACAAGACCAAAAGTCGAATCAGCGACTTCGTCGACCACGGTTTGCTGGCTGGCGTTGTCGGTTCTACGAATTCCGCCGCCAGCCAGTCGAGC
>JAGQPC010000485.1 GCA_020426925.1 Planctomycetales bacterium
GTCTTCGGAATCTTGGGACTGCTAGGCTTCCGTCGAAAGTAAGAATCCAGTAAACAAGTCCTGACTTTTGCCAAATTCAAAACGGCCCGCGTCTTTCCGGTGCGGGTCGTTTTTTTGTGCAGTGCAACGTTGCTTTCGAGGTCACAAACTTCACTTGCTTTTTGAGTCTGAATTCCGGTAATCTACAAGAAGTGTCATTCACGCAGATGCGTTTTTGATCAGGGGCGAAATCTGCACAGGATTTCGAAATGTCTTACCAACCTCTTTTTGCTCAAGTTCGAGCTGGTCTTCCTATCGCTTGTTTTGAAAACCAATACGAGCATTCGCCTCCCGCCGCTACCGCGTGTGTCCTGAAGCGCAAACTTGGCTTCCCGTGAACTCTACAACGCGGCGATGGTGATCCTCCTTCGCTCCGCTGTTCATCGCAATTTCCGATCACGACGTCGAACTAACGCGGCGGCTGCGTGAGCGTTCTAGTCCGCCTCGTCGACGGAGAATCTACAGCTTGACGATCCGTCGATTCCCATTTCGATTCGATGGAACGTGATATCGGGCCGCAGGGGTATGGTTCAAGAATGAAGCAATCCATTATCAATGGCCAAACGTCCATTAGTCTCACTCGTTGTTCTTCTATGTTTTCTTTTCGCCAATACCTTCGCAGTCGCGTTAGCGGCGGGCGTTGTTGGACTGACCCATGGAGTATGCGGCCTCGACAAGACCATCAGCTACGGTTTCGGCGGGATATTCAGCTTGCTTGGCGTGCCAATCGGTTTAACTGCGTTCGACACGTTCATGTCGATCGTGGCGGCAGCTTGCGGTTTCGGGAAGCGTCGTCATTCGACTGACTCATCGAAGTAGCGACGATGCTTTTGAACTACATCCAGACAGAGAATACGTTTTTCATTACGGACAAACAGCCGCTTATTGCAAAGTGCTGGCGATGCGTAGCATGGTGCGTCGAGAATCGGCTCGGGTGTCATGGACACCATGCTCGCTCGGTCGGTCCGCAACTCAAGCGACGCCAAGTGCCCGTCTTCTCCAAGCACAACGATGTACCCGTCGGCAGCCAGCAACGAGCCTCGCCCCAGATCGGAAGCGAATGTCCATTGGATCTGTCCAGTCCGGAAGTCGACACACCGCAACTCGGCGCCTCCTTGACGTTTTGACGTGAACCCAAAAACACAATCGTCGTGGAGAAGGAGCCCGGTGAATTGGCTATCCAAGACACGGCGATCCCTCCACGCTAGCTCGCAAGTTCCGTCATCGGCGACTCGAAGACAGATCGCTCCAGGCCCAGGTCCCGTTACCATGAGCACATGATCATCCAAAACCAGGGGCGATGTCGCATTGACCGAATCGGGTGACTTCGGACGAAACGGAGAATCCCAGTGGACGTGTCCAGAGATAGGATCCAGTGCAATCAGTCCTTCGAATGTCACGACAAAGACAGTTTTTCGACCGTGGATCGTTGCGACAAATGGCGTTGCGTAACTAGCGTCGTGATCAGTCGTGGTCCAAACTGTGTCACCAGTGTGAGCATCGACTGCAATGATTCCTGCGTCGGTCTGGCGACCACCTAAGCTCAGGATCAACTTGTCATCCACCAGCAGCGGAGTAGCTCCTGCAGGAAAGAGTCCGTCCTCGATTTCATAATCCTTGTGCAAATCTCGCTTCCACAAGAGCACTCCGTTGGCAAGCGTCAACGCATTCAGTTGGCCTTGTGCTCCGTAGGCATAGACAACCCCTTCCGCAATCACAGGTGTGCTATACGGCCCACTACTGTAGGCGACAGAGCAATTGAAGCTTGACGAGTAGTCGTATGTCCAAACCGGTTCGCCACTGGACGCGTCCATGCATTCGACAATTTCGCGGTCCGCCAGCCGATGCATGACGACGACTTTTCCGTCTGCCACAACAGGCGAACTGTAGCCTGTGCCGATTGGCCGTTCCCAAACGATCGGCGGCCCCTGATCGCCCCATGTGAATTGAAGGCCAGATTCGTCTGACTCGTTTGTGCGATCAGGACCGAACAACGCGGGCCAAGACGGCCTGTCGCTCGCAGTGGTCACGACCCGATTCTCCGTGACTCTGGCCGCCGATTTGCTGATCTGTTGCTCAGCCGGTTCGTTGCAACCAGCGACCGAACAAGCGATAACCAAGGAAACGAGATCGACTCGGCGATACATCCCCAATCCTTCTTTGTCGACGGAACAATCTTTTCAGTTGGAACCCTCGTTGCAATGTAAAGGATGAGAATGAAGTTTTCGTTAACAAGAAAGGCCGCGTTCCGGATCTCGTGACCCAAGACAACGATGACCAGAACGAATTGATCGGTTAGTAACCGGCACCGTACGTCCATTCAAAGCGAAGCATTCAGCTCATGTGGATTCGAGCACGGCTAGACATCGGTTGGAGCGACTTTCTTGCGGCTACATGGAACTGTCTTTTGCCGCAGCGTCGAGAAGCCGCAGAGACCGCGGCGATGCGAGCGTGGGCGGAAATTGATGACGACGGTGCGTTGTTTCCATTGTCCGTGAGATCTGGATTCGACTTGATTCTCCGAGCACTTGAACTGCGGCCGGGCGACGAGATTCTCTTTTCGGCACTGACTGTTCCCGACATGCCACGCATTGCACAACTGCACGGATTGCAGGTGGTCCCAGTCGACACCAACGCCGACGGGCAAATCTCCATGCAAAGCCTTGAAAAGGCAATCACACCAAAGTCACGCATGCTTGTGGTTGCCCATTTGTTCGGTGGCTTGGCGCCGATGTCCGAGATCAACGACATCGCGAAACGGCACGATCTGTTTGTCGTCGAGGATAAAGCTCAACGGTTTGTCGGGGCAAAGGAAGAACCACGAGACCGGCGAACAGACGTAGTGCTGTACAGCTTTGGTCCGATTAAGACAGCTACATCTCTGGGCGGCGCGGTAATGCTGGTCCGAGACGACAAACTGCGAAGACGCACAAAAGAGATCCTTCACAGAGATCCCGTGCAGTCACGAAAAGATTTCCTTGGAAGAACTCTGAAATTCGCAACGCTTAAATCTCTGTCCGGGCCGATGGCTGCTGCGTTGTTCCTGCGGTTACTCTTCGCTTGCGGTAAAAATCCTGACGTTGTGCTCAACGGGATCGCACGAGGATTCCGCGACAATCAGTTGTTGCACCAATTGCGGAAACAACCATCGACTCCTCTTTTGCAATTGATGGCACGACGCTGGAGCAACTTCGATCATGACAGCAGTCAGCGTAAAGTCGCGATGGGCCGATACCTCGACAAGCAGATTGGTGTTTCACGATCAGAAAACGATTCATACTGGGTCTATCCCGTTTTTGTCCCGCAAGCGAAAAGACTAGCCGATGATCTACGTGCCGCAGGCATTGACGCAACGTGCCAAAACCGCATGAACGTCGTGACGCCGATAGATCACCGAACGGCTCCTACGGCGAGTTGGCTATGGCACCACGTTGTCTTCTTGCCATGGTATCCGGAGCTACCCGATTTCATCGTCAGCCAAATGGGAGGATTGATTTCGGAGCATCAGAAGCAGCACGTCGCGCACATCAGCGAGACGCGATCGAAGGAAGAGATGGGCAGACAGCTCCGCGCAATGGACTGAACGCCAGCATGGCTAGAGCCCGTTTCAAAACCTGAAATCTGGCCGTGTAGCGGTACAAATTGCCCCTTCTCCTGCTAGCGGGAGAAGGATGGGATGAGGGAATTCCGGTTTTGAAACGGGCTCTAGTCGATTTAGCCGATTCGCCGCTCGCGATCGCGTGTTCAGCTGAGTAAACGACACTATGGCATGCCAGATCGCACAGGCTCTCCGAATTTGCGGGGCAGTAGGCATCCGAAGCTGCGAATTGCGTTAATTTAGCCAAAAATTTGATCGAATGGAGATTTTTCCGATTTCGCGCGACACAATTCCGACTCACGGGACATTACCTACTCGGAGTCCTATAACTTGTAGGTTTCCACGCGTTAATCAGCCCTAATCTGATCATGCCAGTCGATTTCAAACCACGCATAAGGACCGATTGAAATGTTCACACACAAGTTTCTCGTTGGCTTTTGTCTCGTTTTAAGTCTGGCCGTGACAGGGCCATCGTACGTCGCTGCCGACGATGCGAGTTACGACCTGGAAGTCAGAATGATGATCGCGGCCAAATCGGCTCTAGACATGCTGCAAGGTCGCGATGTTCAAAATGTTGGCGTGTTCAAGTTCCGGGCGATGGATGACCGGCATCAGATAACGGACGATCTTGGTACGGCTAACATGCGTATCGCGGAACAGCTGACAAATTCGCTTATGGCAGTGACACTTGAAAGTGGCCCTGCTGTCCATGTGGCACTGGATGCAAATACGGTCGCGGCGAATGCGCCGGGTGCTGCACACATATCGCCAGAAGGGAGGAAGGTTCTATTCGAGCAAGATTTCCAAATGTCGTCTGGGGAGCACTCAAAACTCGATGGCTTGATTTCAGGCATGTTCAAGCTGTCCAGAGACCTCAAGAGTGTCAGCGTCGCAATCATGTACGCTGATCCGACATCGGAAAAGCTAGAACCGATTGTGAGATTTTCAGCGGCGACCGATGCCAACTTTCTGGCTCAATGCGGCGAGCGGTTTCAGTTCGTCAGCCGAGGTCCAAGTGACAGGCTGGACGGAGACCAAGCAGCCGAACTGGCATTGGCGGCTCGTGAAGACGAGCAACGCCCAATTGTAGAATTGGATATTTTCTACAACGGCAAACCAGTTGATGTGCAAGAAGTGGACGGGGAGCTCCTGATTGGAGAACCCACGGTGCGAGACAGCGTTCACATGGTACTCCGTCGATTGGACAGAGCCGATGAAGTGCTGGCCGTCGTATTGAAGGTGAACGGTGAAAATGTCATTTATGGCGATCGCAAGCCAGACTACACATCACAAAAAATCATACTCCACCCCGATTCGCCGTCTTGCACGATTCGGGGAATCTGGACTGACCAGGCAGGCCACTATCGAAAGTTCCGCGTCGCAGACGAAACAGAGTCGAGACAGCTGGAAATCGACTACGGTCCAGATGTTGGCTTAATCCAACTGGTTGTGTTCCGCGAAGCGGCAGAAGCTGTC
>JAGQPC010000486.1 GCA_020426925.1 Planctomycetales bacterium
TGTCTCCGAACCCAGTGAAAACAGTCTTTGCGTTTGCGAAATCCTGCGTTGAAACATGGTGTAGAAAACAGACTCTTTCGCTGCACAAATCTTCTAGCGACTTTGTTGCAAGGTGATTTTGATGTCGTGAGCGAAATAGCGTTGCAGTTTCATCAACAACGTAGTCAGATGTAACCAGTATTTTGTTGAGTTTTAATTGTCGCTAAAGCGTCTATTAAATGACGCCGAACACTCGCCGGAAGAGTGCTTGAAGGAATGGCGAGATACGGTTCGAGCCATCCAAGATGGCTTGGGCGATGTTGCTTCAGGTCAAACGCAAACGTCAGACGAATTCGATAGGCAATTCCGGTTGGAACACAACATCGAAAGACGCTGTAAGCGATAATGGGAGAAGTTCGTTGGCGGTTAACGAACGCTAATCTGACCACCGACAGATGTCGAATTTGCTTGCTATTATTTTTTGCCTGTGGCACTATTGCAGCATGAACAATATCCACAATTTCTCGCAGCTTCTTGAGAAGATGCACATCGCTTATCGTGCAGCCGAGTCCGCACTGTCCGAGCTGAATCAGTTCCATTACGAAGACGTCAATTGGATTCACGAACACTTTGGTTTCGATGAGAAATCCATCGATCGTTTGGCTGAATTCTTCACGTGCATCGAAGGTGTTGCTCGTCGCGGAAAGCTTATTCTGTAAGCGTTGAAAGAGCGGTACTTAAGGTGATGGTTGCTCGCTCTCGAACAGGAGGATTGAAAAAAGCAAGCTGACGGTCCCTGGGAGACTCGGAGACCGCCAGCTCAAACGTGCCATGGAAAGGATCGGCCCGCATTGAAGTGTAGCTTGCACTAACTACGCTGACGTCCCAAGAACCTAGCCAGTGGAAGTCGCATGAATCAGACTTCTGGCAGATTGGAGGAGGTACTGAGTAGTCTTCGCTACCTCTTCAATGTCATAAAAACGCGTGTACCGGCAAAACAAGCAAACCAGACGCACAGAATCACAAGAGGGTCAACGCCCGTGGCCCAGCAGTTGGAAAGAAACTGTTCCACAACGGTAACAAGAAACGTCAGCACGGGAACCATGATCAATATTACGACGGCGGCAATTGCGAAGCGAGCAACCGGTCCCATGTAGGCCAGAACGTCTTTCCTTGGCTTCAGTTTCATCGCACTGCTCGTGCCAAGAAGTTGAGATTTGCAACGACTCGTGACGCTTGCCGCTATCAGTCGCGAGTTCTTTATTTCGTAGCCCGTTCTTGAAATTCGTCACGCTTGGCGAATTTCTAAACGTTGCGGCAGCCGAAACAGTTGACATGCCTACCGCCGGAGAACCGCAAAAACGCTCGCCCCGATATAGCACGCGAAGATGACGCACATTGGAATGATGAAGTGACCGCTTGAAAGGAGGATCTTGTCGGCCACATCTTCAAAAATCAAAAACATCAGAAACAGGAGGGGAACCATGAGGATCGCCACTCCAACCGCGAGTGCGAAGCGGGCGACTAGCCCAAGATAGGTCAGAAGGTTTTTCGTTTGTTTCGGCTTCATAGAGTTAACTCTTTTGTCGGAGGCAGAGAATAGCGGTGAGGTTGAGAGGCCGCACCAAATTGGACATGCAATTCTTTGCATCGCCACTCGCCGGTCAAATTCGCCAAGCTTGTCGAATTTGGCGGTTCGCTTGCATAGAGTTTTTTCTTGATCAACGATCTCGATCCGTGATACTCTCGAATCATGGCTCTGAAGAAAAAGACAATCGAACTAAACGACAGCGATTATGACCTGCTTACCGAAGTTGAATCAGCGGGCCGTGACTGGCGTGAGCTGCTCCGAAAACAGCTTCGAATACTTCGGCAAGGCGATGCCCGGCGCAATATGGCACAGGAGCTGATTCGCAGAATCAAGTCACTCCCAAAAGAGCGTGACGGCATTACCGACTCAGCCGTCAATCACGACAAATATCTCTACGGTTCCAGCAAGTGATTTTCGTTGACACCAGTGCCTGGGTCGGAGTTTTTGATGAAGAAGACAGAATCAGTGGAGCTGCACAAGAGTGGTACTGCGCAAATGGTGGACCACTCGTGACCACTGACTATGTGGTCGATGAAACAGTTGCTACGGCCAGGATTGCCTGATCG
>JAGQPC010000487.1 GCA_020426925.1 Planctomycetales bacterium
GTGTTCGATGCCAGCGACTTAGACAAACTTGCGACTGAAATCCGCTCCGGCGACAACGACCGGAGGTACGACCTTGACGATGACCGGGTCCTCGATTTTGACGATGCGAAAGTCTGGGTGCACGACGTAGTCCGGTCCTATATCGGCGATAGTAATTTGGACGGGCAGTTCAATTCCGCCGACATGGTCAGTGTCTTGAAAGCCGGCGAGTACGAAGATGGTATTCCCAAAAATTCAACGTGGGGAACAGGCGACTGGGACTTCGACGGTGAATTTGACTCTTCGGATTTCGTTGTCGCATTCCGGGACGGCGGCTACGAACGAGGCCCTCGCGGACAAGCTCCGTCCGTCCCAGAATCGGGATTGTCTCTTTTCTGCTGGTTGTTCGGCTTCTTCGCTCTACGAGTTGCTCGTCCCAAACGATGAATGGACGGTATTATTTGAGGCGAGTGCGCATTGCATTCGTTGCCGCGGTCGGCCGTACGACGAATAAAAGTAGAATGTCCCCTTTGTTGATAGGTAGGCGATTCACGCGGTTCGTCGGGGATCGATCTTGCTAAAGATCCCTCTTAACGTTCGCGAAACAAGGCTACCAACGTCACCATTAACGGCCATACAGCTGTACTTGGCTCAGGTACGACGTACAAAAATGGCCGTTCAAATGTAAAGCCAGATCCGAAATCTAATCGCGATGAGTTTAGGGCGCGGAGGTTGAAGCTTGCGAACTGATCGCTGTTAAGTAAGTGATCCCTAAATGAATTCGTGACATCTACTGTCACGAGCGACCCTCCCGGAGGAGCGGTCTCTTCGACAAGCAGGGTTCCAATATCCCATTCGTCTGAACTGACTTCACCATCTCCAGCGAATTCGTATATGCCCAAGCGTGCGTCTTCGAAGTCGATGTTTCTGATTGGAAGCGTCAACCACACTTTGTCAACGTCGGACTGGGGCTGCGGCATCTCGAAGTGCAGGATCGTACGATCTTCCGTTCCTTGCTTAACTGCCATGAACGACAATACAAGTGCCGGGCTGTCATTAAAGCGTCGCAGGCCGCGGCCATCGGCAGCAAAGACAATTTCGCCCGCCTCCAATTCCATGCCAGCAAGTAAGGTCAACGCGCACACGCACAGAGTTCTGATAGGTGGTCTTCGAAATGGATTGCACGTCATTTGGAATTCCAGGTAACTTGCACAACGTGTAATTCAGTTTTTGATTGCCACGTCAATAGATGTTCGTATACTCGGTAGTGCTCCCGATTATTTTATTGCAACTACGCGGACGATGTGGAAAAATCTTGAATCATCCAGTCTTCACTGCGTACGGCGATCGTTTAGCCAGGGAAATCTCAAATGCTTTCGACGATTTTGCGATCAACGCCCGTATTGGTCGTGTTTTGGATTGTCGCGATATTGCCAGCGCTCAGCACCGCGCAATTCATTGACCCGCTATTCATTCGTACGGTAACGGGCGAGGCATTCCCTGGCGTCAGCGAAGACGTATGCGCACAACCGAATGCGGTACTTGCCAACCTCGATCTTAGACATGCAACGTGCCTGGGAGAACGCGGAGTCCTTTCCAAGATTTCGTTTGCTGGGTCCAATCTGTCGGGATCAACGTTCAGTTTTACCACGATCAGCAATGTTGATTTTTCGAATACGATTCTGGACGGAGCGACGTTTGGCAGAGGTCGGCTCAGGAATGTCAATTTTTCCGGCGCATTAATTTCAAATGCGGCATTCTACGAAGGTTCATTTTCAAATCTGAACTTTTCGAACGCTCGATTGCGAAATACTTGGTTTGATTCTGATTCGTCCTATCTGAATATCGATCTTAGCAACGCGTTCTTGCAAAACGTGACGTTGCCGCCCGGAACAGCCAAAGAACACCTGTATGCAACCGGGAGTTACGCCGAGAAAACGCTGCATGGAATTGGCTTCTACGGAATGGACGTTTCGAATTGGGATTTTTCCGGACAAGATCTATCGAATTCGAACTTCGAACGGACGAACCTAACGAACGCCGATTTCTCGGATGCAAAAACCAGTGGCGTCGTGTTTACGCGTTCGAATTTGTCACAGGAACAATTGGCCTCAACATGGAATTACGCCAATAGCAATTTTGCGAGTGTGTCACTCGATTCGATGGACTTGAGGAACTGGGACTTTCGAGGGATGGATATCTCCGGCCTGAATCTTTCCGATAGTAACCTTGGCGGAGTTGATCTATCCAACGCAAAGATAGACGGCGCCAGTTTTTCATATGCCGAAGGATTTGAGTTAGCTCAGCTATATTCGACGGCAAGCTACGCTGCAAAGCAGTTGAACCGAATCGGGTTGGCCAAGACGAATTTGGACTCGGCGGAATTCTCCGGAACTAGTTTCGTTGGTGCTGATCTTGGGCTTAGTTCTCTTGTCGATGCCAACTTGTCTGGAGCTAATCTCTCTGACGCGTCATTGACTTTAAGTGCGATGTTTGGAACTAACCTGTCAAACACCACGGCACGTCGCAGTGATCTGCATGGTAGTTGGCTAGCATTCGCTGACATGTCTCACGGATCGTTCATCGGATCTAATTTTACGGACGCACATTTTTCGAATGTGAATTTGGACAACGCGGACCTGTCAAATGCGGACCTTCGACTCGCTGACAACTTTCAACCGGCGGATTCAACGGTTACGCGAAACATGATATGGCCAGACGCATCGATGCGGGGCCTGGAGCTAGATCAAGGCGATGTGGTGTGGATTCGTTGGTGCAACGCATGCGCCCGCAATCGTATCGCCCCAAACCTTGGCGCGGAAATAAACGTTTCCGAACGTTTTGACATGAAAGACGGAACGCTTGATTTTGAGATCACGCCTTCGTGGGAAGTCTCGACCTTAACTGTGTCTTCCGACGCGGAGATAGAGTTGGGCGGTACGCTTCGGATTTCGGCAACGGGCCGTCTAAATCCGTACACACCGACAACTGTCCAGCTGTTTAAATGGCCGGCTCCGTTGTCCAGTACAAATCGTTTCGACTCCATTGAAACACCACCCAACACTCGATGGGATTTCAGTGAGCTTTACACAACTGGCAGAGCGACCGTGCAGCCAATCAATCCAATACGAAGCTACTCAATCGACGGATTGATGGTCGCAATCAAGGACAAATCAGAAAACTTGCGATTTGATCTCGATGGTTCCAATACCGTTGATTTCGACGACCTGCGATTCGAAATCGAAAACAACTGGCAGACGAGTTTTGGCGATGCGAATCTGGATGGGCGTTTTGATACGAAAGACTTGGTTGCTGTGTTTCAAGCAAACCAATACGAAGACAACATTCCGTGGAATTCCGGTTGGTCAACTGGGGACTGGAACGGCGATGGCGACTTTGACAGCGCGGATCTTCGCCTTGCGTTCCAGAGCGGGAAATGGGAATCTGATCAGCAGGTGGTTCGGTCGGTACCGGAGCCACGTACATCGGTCTCGCTTGCGTTATTTGCGGCATGCATTGCGACTCGATTTAGACGATTCGTTTGAATGCACCGATCGAACTAGGCCGTGATTGCCAAACGTTTTGAGGCTCTTGAGTGAGCGCACGGGATCTTGCTAATGGTAATGATCCTTGCACTGCCTTCGTCGCAAGCATCCGAGAGTAACAACTCCAACCATCAGCGTGAAAGCCGTGGGCTCAGGAACCGGTTCGGTGGCTCGTAGAGTCTGGTTGATCGCGACGTTGGAAAAAACTTGCGTTTCGCCTGATGGCCAGTCGATCGTGAGCCCGTTGATTGGATCGTGTCGTTCGCCGAGCCCGAAATGAACGGTCATGTCGGATTGCGACAAGTAGTTCGTTCCGCCTCCTGTGACGTAACGAGTTTGAGCCGGGCTGTCGGCGTCGAGTCGCAGCGTGACGAACGCGCCGACGCCGTCGCGATTTGATTGAGTTCCTTCCAGCTCAACTTTTAGGTAGGCGTTTTTTGGATTGGAGTCGTTGCGATACAGCTTAGGGTGATCTGCGTTGTTGACAATGAACACATCCAGATCGCCATCGAGATCATAATCGAACGTGAGAATTCCTTTGCCAGAACCGGTGTCAGTAAAACCTTCGATGTGACCGACTTCGGTGAATCGACCAACGCCATCGTTTTGCCACAGCCTTACCGGGTCGTTAAAGAATGGTTCGACAAACTCACTTTCGGCGATCATGCCGTTGGTCATCGCCAAATCCAAATCGCCATCGTTGTCGTAGTCAAAGAACGTCGCTCCCCAACCCCAGCCGCCGTCGCGCACTCCGGCCGCGTCGGTCACGTCTGTAAAAGTCCGGTCGCCGTTGTTTAAGTAGAGACGATTGCCCGAGCCGTTCCAGTTGCACGGTTGTTGTTGTCCACATGGATCTGCTGGATCGTAAACGGCGGTCACGAACCAATCGAGCAATCCATCTCCATTGAAGTCGGCGACTGCGGAGCCCATTCCGTTTTCGTCCGTTCCGATTCCCGATGGTTGCAGATTCTGTGGGCCGGGTGCGACGGTAAATGTCCCGTCGCCATCATTCCAGTAGAGTTCTGACGAATGAAAGTCGCCAGCGATTGCGAGGTCGGCGTGGCCGTCTCGATCGAAGTCGGCAAAAGTCGACGTGAATCGCCAGACGCCTTCGACAGACGTCCGTGCGCCATAGCCAACAAAGTTGTCAAGATAAACGCCTGATTCTCGAGTCGTATCGAGGAAGTAACCAGCCTGTTGACCGCCTTGGTTTTGCAGAACTCTGGCATGGCTGCGAAGTGACGAATCGCCAGGCGCGTAAGTGTTGTTACCCCATTCGGTCACGTGTAAATCCAAAAAGCCATCGCCATCGTAATCGCCGAACGTTGAGCTCATTCCGATGTGCTTGTTGCCGGTGGAAATCGACGCGTTCCGTGTAACTCCTTCTTCATTGAACCGGCCCGTGCCATCGTTGATGTACAGATAATGACGTTGGTCGCCGACACTGGTTACGTAGATGTCCAAGTCTCCGTCGTTGTCGATGTCGGCCATCGACGCGCCGTTGCTCGGCAGGCTTTCGACAAAGCCAGCGGACGAGCTAATGTTGTCAAAGCCACCTTTCCCATTGTTTCGGAAGAGGATGTCGGGAGCATCGAGTCGCGTCACGAACAAATCGGGAAAGCCATCTCCGTCGACGTCACCAGCTGCTGCGCCGCCAGTAACTCGCATCGATTCCAGGTTGCCGGGGAGGGCATTCCACTGGACGTAATCGACATTCGCTTCCAGTGTGACGTCGGTAAAGCCTGCGGCAGCAACTCTGGCCAGAAGGATGATAACGGCAATCGTGCTTGAAGTTCGAGTCATCAGAACGGCCTTCGGCGAGTGCTGTGTTTGTTCGCACGCGATTATAGACCGGCGACTTGGCCGACGACAGTTTTTCCAAAGTGGATTGCTCTCGGTTTTCAGAGTTAGCGTTGCCAGAGTCAGAGGCGATTTGGAAGTAGCTCGCGTCAACAAGATTAACGCAGTGATTTCTTGACATTAGGTATCGCGTGCCATACATTGCCAGCGCCTTAGGGAACGCCATGTGATTTCCAGGCGTCAATCCTAACTGGCAGAGGCGTTTGCGTTGGTTCATTGATTCTCTTGGAGCAAACGGTATGAAGATTCGGTCTCTCTTGTTGCTGATGCTGGCGATTTCGTTGTTGTCTGTTTCGCGCGTCCGAGCTGTCACGGTTCAGAATGCTGACAACATTCTGGATGATGGTACCGCGTTCCTGTGGATGGAAGCCGAAAGCGCGTATGAACTCGGCGATGGTGACCCGGCCGACGCGGAAGTTGGGTTCATTCTTGTCGATAAAGACGACCCCATCCAAACTATCACAGAGGATGCAAACGGTAATGAGGTTGTGCTTGGTGGGCTCGATGTTTTGCCGGAAGACTCGAATGCGTCGGGCGGGGCGGCTGTTTTTGCTCAATTGGGTGGCGGTGGTACTGCGAAGTGGCAGGTCGAGTTTGCTATCCCAGCTACGTACTATCTGTATATGCACTGGAGTGTTTGGAATCGCGACGGCAATACAAACTACGGCAACGAAGACTCGTTCTATGTTCCTCCTTCGTTCAATGCGAATTCACGCGACGACTGGATCGGCTTTGAAGGTGTCAATTCTTTTTTTGATGAACCAAAAACCGGAGACAGTGACCGAGACGGGTACATCGATGGATTCCCCACAATCGCACAGAATTACGTGAGTGCTGGAGAGGTTGAAGCACACAACAGCACCGACGAAGAATTCTACGAAGGGCAGTACCACTGGTATTGGATCAACAAAGCCAACGACATGGACGAGAACAACGCGTTCGTCTCGTTCGATGGCCATGGAATTCAATACGAAGTGGCCGAGGGCGATGTCGGGTCAGTACTCGACTTCGAAGTTTCGTATCGCGAGCCGTACGGAAGTTTTGATGGATTTCTGTTTAGCACGAGCCCAACTCTGCTGGAAGATTACACGCAAGAACAGTTGGATGAGTTCTTTTTGAATCTCGGCGGGACTCAGGTGTCCGGTGATGTCGACGGTAACGGGCTAGTTGACGCTGGCGACATTGACGCGTTAGCGGCTGCAATCAAAAGCGGCTCGATGGACGCCCTGTATGACCTGGACGGAAACGGAGCCGTGGAAGCAGCTGATCGCTCTCACTTGATCGGCACGATTTTGAATACGTTTCTCGGCGATTCCAATCTAGACGGCGAATTCAACAGTAGTGATTTTGTTGCCGTATTTACAGTCGGAGAATACGAAGACGGAGTCGACGGAAATTCCGGTTGGGCCGACGGAGACTGGAACGGCGACATGGAGTTTGATAGCTCCGACTTTGTCGCAGCCTTTGGTGAAGCGGCATACGAAAAGGGTCCCAAGG
>JAGQPC010000488.1 GCA_020426925.1 Planctomycetales bacterium
GCCGCGCAAAGCCACAC
Source organism: Planctomycetales bacterium (assembly GCA_020426925.1). GTDB lineage: Bacteria > Planctomycetota > Planctomycetia > Pirellulales > Pirellulaceae > JAGQPC01. The sequence goes on from JAGQPC010000488.1 coordinate 18, forward strand.
TTCCGCTCTATTCGACTGTTACGGGCGACCGTGTTGTCGGCACGGAAATGGACGCGGACTACTGGTGGAAAAATGTGCGTCAATCAGTTCTGTTCGCCGACGCCGTCGAACACTTGATCGACGCGGGCTGCGATACGGTTGTCGAGCTAAGTCCACATCCGGTGCTGACGACTGCAGTGAACGAGTGCTTCGACCGCAAGGGGAAGAAAGTTCACGCCGTAGGATCGCTTAAGCGATTTGAAAGTGAACGCCAAATGATGCTGACGAGTTTGGCATCGCTATACGTCGCTGGCCATCCGGTTGATTGGCGCAATGTCGTGCCACCGCTGAAGAAACATGTACGTTTTCCGAATTACGCTTGGCAGCGAATGGACTGCTGGTACGAATCGGATGACTCGCGCCGCACTCGTTTGGCGACTCCCGATCACCCGCTGTTGGGATGCCGCCGCGACGACTCTGGCTTCGCATGGCAAAGTCGCGTCGATCCTCGAGTGTTCGAGTACTTGCAGGACCACTGCGTACAAATGTCGCCAGTGATGCCAGCGAGTGCGTACGTTGAATTGTCGCTGGCGGCCGCTCGAACGATCATGAGTGACGCACATTCGTGGCAAGTCGAAAACCTGAAACTGCACAATCCGTTGATTCTTGCAGGCAACGAGGCCCGTTGGATGACGACGCGTTTTGCGCCGGCTGGCAAGAAGATCGAAATCGCGTCGCGCGCGATTGCGTTGTCGCCTAAGTTCCCAGCGTCCGCGCCCAGTAACGACGAATGGACAGTCCACAGCTCGTCCGGAATTCGCGTCAACGAAGACTCATACCAGCCACCGCCGCTTGATCGCGACGAGATGCTGAAGCGATGTCCGGTTCGCTATTCACAGGACGACTGCTACGAGTACTTCTCCGAAATCGGACTGGAATACGCGGGCTCGTTCCGAGGAATTCAAGAAGCGTGGCGAGGCGACATTGAAGCGTTCACGCGTGTTGAATTACCTAGAGCCGAAAACACCGAAGATTACCTGCTGCATCCCGCATTGCTGGATTCGTGTTTTCAAAGTGCGATTCCAGCGATTCCTGTATTCAACCACACGATCGACGATTTGTATCTGCCGATCGAAGTTGAACGAGTGCGGATCTATCAACCGGTCGACCGTCAAGTTTGGTGCCACGCCTATTTCACTGAGCTAAGTCACAATTGGCGGACAACGGAATTCCGAATTTATAATCAGGACGGAACGCTTGCCGCTGAAATCAACGCCTTGCGAAGCCAACGCGTCAGCGGCGCCACCAGCGAGTCTGCCGCGAACGAACTGCTGTACGACTACGATTGGCAACAGCAGGCGGCTGAACCAGCGAAAAACGACCGAGAGCCGGAACAGCTGGTCCGGCCATGGATCGTCTTTTCCGACAACACTGGCGTTGCGGATGCGCTGTGCTCCGAACTTCGCTCGCGAGGCGGGAAAACGATTGCGGTCACGATCGGCAACGATTTTGCAAAGCTGGACGAAAACCGATATGTCGTTTCGACGAACAATCGAGACCACATCGAACGGCTCCTAAAAGAATCGTTGATCGATTTCGAGGTCCCGTGTGAGGGCATCGTGCACCTGTGGAATCTCGACGCACCGCACGACGATGGTTGCTCGACGGAGCAAATCGAACTCGCGCAGATTCCCGGCGTGATCAGTCAGCTGCACATCGTGCAAGCGTGGGACGCGGTTATGGACACGGACCGCGCGAAACTGTTCGTCGTCACTCAGGGAGCGCAAACGGTCGGCGACGCTCCCGAACCAATTCGTGTCGCTCAAGGTCCCGCGATCGGATTTGGACGAGTCGTCATTGGTGAATATCCAAAGCTGCAGTGCAAGCTGATTGATCTCGATCCCAAGGGATCGGGCGATGTGAGTCTCCTCGTCAACGAACTATTTTGTAGCGACGAAGAAGATGAAATCGCCTATCGAGGTGAGCAGCGGTTTGTCCATCGATATGTTCCCACCGCACACACCCAAAACCCGATCGCGCTGAACGGTCAGGAAGTTACGTATCGCCTCAACACGGTGCGTCCCGGAACGGTTGACGGACTTGAATATGAAGTCGTCGAGAGGCCGGCTCCCGCGAGCGACGAAGTTGAAATCAAGGTTTTCGCGACGGCCCTGAACTTCAGCGACGTGATGAAGGCTTTAGGACTCTATCCCGGATTGGAGCCCGGCGCGACACCGCTCGGTGCAGAATGCAGTGGAATCGTCACGCGAGTTGGCAGCGATGTCAGTGATTTCAAGATTGGCGACGAAGTATTGGCATTTGCTGCACCGTCGTTTGGCAGCCACGTGCTTACGAACGAGCACCTTGTCGCCAAGAAGCCTGCACGGCTTTCGTTTGAAGAAGCGGCAACAATTCCGGTCGCGTTTTTGACGGCCGAATACGCATTGTCCGAACTGGGACGCATGCTGGATGGAGAACGCGTCCTGATCCATTCGGCGAGCGGCGGAGTCGGACTGGCCGCCGTGCAACTTGCGAAGAACGCGGGTGCTGAGGTGTTCGCTACCGCTGGAACCGACGAAAAACGAGACTTTCTCTGCGACCTCGGCGTTCAGCATGTGATGCATTCTCGGTCGCTCGGTTTTGTCGACGACGTCATGCGTGCGACGGGCGGTGAAGGAGTCGATCTCATCCTCAATTCGCTCCCCGGCGACGCGATCGAAAAAGGTCTCGAGATTCTGTCGGAATACGGTCGATTCCTCGAGATCGGCAAACGCGACATCTACAAAGATACGCAAGTCGGACTATACCCGTTCCGCAACAACCTTTCGTTCTTTGCAATCGATCTCGATCGCGTAATGCGACAGCGACCTCAAATCTTGGGTCGCTTGCTGAAGAAGATTGTCATCGAACTCGAGGAAGGCACGCTTCAGCCGATCAAACACACGGTCTACGATTGCAACGAGATTGGTGATGCCTTCCGATTCATGCAAAAAGGACAGCATGTTGGAAAAATTGTAATCTCGATGGCCAGTCGTCCGGATCGAATACTTCCAGGTAAGCTGCAGCCGACCACATTCAAGGCAAACGCAAGTTACCTGATTACCGGCGGATTCGGCGGATTCGGATTAGCACTGGCGAAATGGCTCGTCGACCGTGGAGTAAAGAATCTCGTCTTACTGGGGCGACGCGGCGCACATACGCTTGACGCGAAAGCAGCAGTGTCGGAATTGGAATCGGCCGGTGCGAACGTGACCGTTGTGAAGGCCGATGTCACCGATTACGACGGACTGGCGGCCGCGCTACAACAAATACGAGTCTCTCTTCCGCCGTTACGTGGAGTCTTCCATGCGGCGATGATTTTGGAAGACGCACTGCTGACAAACCTGGACGATGACCTGATGTGGAGGGTGTTGAAACCGAAAGTCAACGGAACGTGGAATCTGCACCAGCTAACTCAGCAAGATCACCTTGACCACTTCATGCTGTTCTCGTCGCTCTCCAGCGTGTTCGGCCACGCGGGACAAGGTAACTACGCTGCTGCGAATGCATTTCTCGATGGGATGGCGCACTATCGCCGGGCGAATAATCAGCCGTGTCTGACAGTTAATTGGGGACACGTTGGCGAAGTCGGCTACCTGGCAGAACGCAATGAATTAAGCGAACGGCTCGAGCGTCAAGGCGTGATGAGCTTCACGATCGACGAAGCGATGCAGTGTCTTGACGAAGCGATACATACTCGCGCAATTCAAGTCAGCGTGATGCGAGTCGAATGGGAACGCTGGACAGGACTCGGCGTGAATGGGAAGATCTCGCCACGATTCGTGCACCTGATGCCTGACAAATCGGGAGATGAATCTGGGTTCGGATTGTCGGCTCGTGAGCAGATTCAGTCTGCATCAATAGACGAACGACCGACAATCGTCGCGGGATTGCTGCAAGACAAGATTGTTAGCGTGCTTGGTGTCGATCCCGTTCAGATGGATCTCACCACGCCGTTGTTGGACTTCGGACTTGATTCACTCATGGCCGTGGAACTGCGAAACTGGATGGAGACCGAGTTCAAGATTTCCGTGCCAATCGTGGAATTAATGCGAAGTCCAAGCCTTGCTAGATTGTCGGAACTGGTGTGCGAAGGCATCGGAATGTCGGTCGACAGTTTGGACGAATCAGTGAATCGTACCTATCGGATTGATGACGAGGTTGAAGACCTGTTGTCCAATGTGGACAACATGACTGATCGAGAAGTCGACGATCTGCTAGGTGAACTACTGGAGACCGAAAAGGACTTCACTTCGACATAATCAGGGCAACGAAGCTACATGAAAGCATTCGCGTAAACTTGATTCGTCCGGTGGTCGACAATGAACGCGACCAAGATTGCGGACCAACGAACAATGACGACGCCACCATCCATCGCGGATCTATCGAGCGACGAGAAACGCAGGTTGCTCGCGAAATTGCTGCGCCAACGCGCAGAAAAAGAACGCTCTTTCCCGTTGTCGCTTGGGCAAAGCGGGATGTGGGTTACGGCGCAAGCGGACCGAGTAAATCCAGTTTACAACATGTCGTTTTGCAGCCGGTTTCGCACGCAGCTGGACCTTCAGGCTTTCCGCAACACAATGCAGTCGTTGGTCGATCGGCACGCGTGCTTGCGAACGCACTTCTACGAAGAAAACGGCCATCTGCGGCAGCGTGTCGAACCGAAATATGCATTCAATGTCGAGGTCATCGATGCAGCGAAACTAAGCGACAAGGAACTTCAAGATCGCTTAGTCGAAGGGCTCAGTAGGCCATTTGATCTCGAGCACGATTGCCCAATGCGAGTAGTGCTGTTCGCCAGGTCCGCGAACGACCACATTTGCTTGCTGGTGGCCCACCACATCGTCATCGACTTTTGGTCCACCGTAATTATGCAGAAAGAACTGCACACGCTCTATTCGCTGTATCGCGACGGGCGGCGTATCGACCTCGCGCCTGTCGTTAATACGTATCGCGATTTTGTCCACTGGCAAAGCACACTCTTGCAAAGCGAACGCGGTCAGGAGCTGGCTGACTTTTGGGATTCGCAAGTTGCTGGTGCAGACCACGTGCTGCATTTGCCAAGTGACAAAAAGCGACCGGAAATATTCACGTATCGAGGCAATGTCGTTGCGTGTCATTTCAACGCTGGTCTATCCCAGCGATTGAATGATCTTGCGTCGCAACAGAAAGCAACGTTGTATTCGGTGCTGCTGGCTGGATTTCAATTGTTGCTGGGACGCTACACAAACCAAACGCAATTCATGATCGGCACGCCGTACTCTGGCCGTGGTAAAAGTGAGTTTGAGGGCATTGTTGGCTGTTTCGTGAATCTGTTACCCGTGCGTGCAGACTTGTCCGGGCACCCGACGTTTCGCGAAGTGGTTGACCGAACGTTCCAAACGGCGATGGAAGTGCTCCAGCACCAGGACTACCCATTTACAAAAATCGTTGAGCGAGCGGCAATCGATCGAGACTCCTCGCGGACACCGTTGATCCAGGCTTCGCTAACGCTGCAAAAATCACATCGGCGCGATCAAGCGGCAACGACCTCATTTATGATGCCGGATGTTGAGGCAGAGCAGCCGTTCGGCGAGCTGGACGAACAAGCCTACTACGTCGATCATCCTTCGTGCCAGCACGATTTGGAACTGATGCTCGAGCAATCTGGCGACACGATCAACGGGCTGATGCGGTATTACGCTGATGCGTTTGAACCAGAAACCGTTGAACGCTTCGTCTGCAATCTGGAAATGTTGCTGGACTCCGCAACTCGTAACCCGGACACGCCAATTCATCAACTTCAGTGGTTTTCGAACGAAGAGCGCCAGCAAGTCGTTCACGATTGGAATGACACGCATCGTGACTTCGGACCGCCGCAGACGTTACACAGCCAGTTTTCAGAATGCGCCCGGCTAGTTCCAAACGCTGTTGCAATCACGGATGGCGGCACTCGCCTTACGTACAGGCAGCTCGACGAACTATCGAACCGTCAAGCGAATCGACTTATCGAATCAGGCGTTCGGCCTCAAGATCTAGTCGCCGTTGATCTGGATCGGTCCGCCGAGCTAATCATAGCCATCGTTGGTATCTGGAAAGCCGGCGCGGTTTACGTACCGCTCAATCCTGCGTCGCCCGACGAACGCAAACGCGAAATCGTATCTAGAGCGGCCGCTACAAAAGTCCTCTCACGAAACGCCAGCCACTTCGAAAGCGGAGTGGCCGTTGAAGAAGTTGCCGAGATTCTGGCTACTGACGCCATCGACAGCACCAATCCGCCAAACGTTGACGTCAGTCCAAAAGACGCGGCGTACGTAATTTTCACGTCGGGTTCGACTGGAAAGCCCAAAGGGGTCATTGTTGAACATCGAGCTTTCGGAAACACGATTGCTTGGCGTCAAGATACAATCGCAGTTGGCGAGACCGATAATGTGCTTCTTTTGGTCCCGCACTTTTTTGACGCTTCGCTTTGCATCACGATGCAAGCGTTGATTGGCGGCGCGAATTTGGTATTGGCCAACAACGATGTGGTCCTCGACACAGCACGGTTGTCCGACTTCATTCAGGAAAACAAGATTACTCTGTTGCCGATGCCGCCGCGTCTGCTGCGCGTGTTGATGGAACATGGCGATCTTGAAAAACTCCGTTCGATCAAACGGATTCATACCGGCGGAGAAACGATGCCGCCGGAGCTTCCGGGATTGGTCGCCGAAAAACTTAGTGTGCCTTTCGAGAACCTGTACGGGCCAACCGAAGCCGCTGTCGAAGCCACGTGGAAGTCGTGTTCAGCTGATGGAGCCGACGCTAATCGCATTGGTCGGCCGATTGCAAACGTTCAAACATATGTCGTCGATGAACACTTGCAGCCCGTGGCCATCGGAGTGATCGGCGAGCTTTGTATTGCGGGAAGTGGTCTCGCGCGCGGGTATCTTGGCGATGAAGAGCTAACTTCGCAGCGATTCGTTCCTAACCCTTTTGTAGATGACACCAGCGCGCGGATGTATCGGACTGGCGATCAATGTCGTTGGCTCTCGAATGGCGAAATTGAATTCGTTGGACGCGTCGACCATCAAGTAAAAGTTCGAGGTTACCGTATCGAGCTTGGTGAAATTGAAAACACGCTTCGAAATCATAGTGCCATTGACGACGTTGCCGTGGTAACGCACAAGGTTGCCGGCGACGATGACGTGTCGCTGGTCGCGTACGTGGTGGTCAACGATACACGTCCGAACGTCAGCGAATTGCGATCCTACTTGGAGAGCCGCTTGCCGTCGTACATGGTTCCGCGATTCTACGAGTTTCTTGAATCGCTACCGTACACGCCGAGTGGTAAGCTCGACAGGAACGCTCTTCCTGCTCCCAATACAGATGTCGCAAATCGCCTGTTTGTTGCACCGCGAACAGAATTGGAGTCGTTTCTGGCAGAGATCTGGCAGGACTTACTGCCTGGCCAAACCGTTGGAATTCACGACAACTTTTACGATCTGGGTGGCAGTTCGCTGAAAGGCGCGATGCTGCTTTCTCGCATGCAAGATCGCATGGGAGAGCAGATTCGGCTGGCGACCGTTTTCCATTTGCCTGACGTCGCTTCGCTCGCTCGTTACCTAGGCGAGACTTACCCGGAAACCGTTGTCCGGGAGTTCGGCGCCGAATCCCTTCCAGTTGGATATTCGGCAGAAGACATGGAGCAGTCCGCCGGTCAAAGCCTGTTGATTTCGCTGCAGCCTGACGGCGATCGCCCGCCTCTGTTTTTGGTGCATCCGCCAGGCGGAATCGTTGTTTGCTATCAGGCGTTGTCGCGTCTGTTGCCATCAAATCAGCCGACGTACGGAATTCGTTCTCGAGGCCTCTATGGCAACGAAGATCTGCCGGAATCGCTGGTCGAAATGGCGGCCGAGTACATCGAGCAGATTCGCACCGTCCAGCCCAAGGGGCCCTACTTAATCGGTGGATGGTCGCTTGGCGGCGTCATCGCGTACGAGATCGCTCAGCAATTGTCCGCGGCCGGAGAAACCGTTGAGCAGTTGCTGATGCTGGATACCACCGTTCCATCCGAAGAAGACGACGATTCGGGAAAAGAATACGGCATCGAAATGACGTTTGGTGAACTAGCCGAACTGCCGCCCGACGAACAGCTCCCTTATTTGTTCGAACATGCGCAGAAAGTCGGCGTCGTCGATACGGATACACCAGAGCAGTTGGTCACTCAGATTTTGGATGACCTAAAGCGTTTATTCCACCATCACGTCACACTGGCCAATTCGTACGAGATCCAACCGTATGGCGGAACGATTACCATGTTCCGACCAGACGATGCTCCCGTCGACGTACCGATCTCTCCCGATCGAGGTTGGAAGAATTATGCAGACGTGCGCGTGGAATCAGTGACAGGCCAACACCATTCGATGGTCCGACCTCCGCACGTCGATGTTCTGGCAGAGAAAATCGCTGCGGTCATAGACCGATAATCGCGTGGTCGAAACGATCCCAACCGCGGTGCTTTCTTGCTAGAATGGTTTGCAACAAGTGCCGGGCTGTCCGGGACGCATTCCAGTTTTCTGCAAGGATCGCAGTGTGACGTCCGCCTCCAATGAATCGCCAGTGTTGTCCGTTGATGACATCCTTGGCTCGAATGGACGGATTGCTCGGCGGCTGGAAAACTATGAACCGCGTGAGCAGCAGCTGGAAATGGCTGCTGCGGTCGCCACGGCACTGCGAGACAAAAAACATCTCATTGCGGAAGCTGGAACCGGCACGGGGAAGAGCTTTGCATATCTAGTTCCAGCAATTCTGCAAGCCACGGCTAACGCTGGTGAGAAAGACGCCAAGCCCTATCGAGTCGTCATCTCGACACATACGATCAGCTTGCAAGAGCAGCTCATCACAAAGGATATTCCGCTGCTGAACAGCGTGATTCCGCGTGAGTTTACGGCTGTTTTGGTGAAGGGGCGTCGTAATTACCTGAGCCTGCGAAGAATGCGAATCGCGCAGGAACGGGCGAAAAACATGCTGCAAACGGATCACGATATTGATCAGTTGCGTGACATTATCGCGTGGTCCAAGGAAACCGTCGATGGATCACTAAGCGACCTTGCTTTCAAACCCAACTCAACCGTGTGGGATGAAGTCGGAAGCGACAACACAAACTGTCTGGGGAGGAACTGCGATACTTACGCCAAGTGTTTTTATTACAAGGCTCGTCGTCGTTCGCAGCACGCCCAGATTCTTGTAGTCAATCACGCTCTGTTTTTCAGCGACCTCGGCCTTCGTCAGTTAGGCGCGTCGATTCTGCCAAACTACGACGCTGTCGTTCTCGATGAAGCGCACACGATCGAAGATGTCGCCAGCGGTCACATGGGACTTCGGATCACTTCTGGGCAAGTGGACTACATTCTGAACAAGCTCTACAACGACCGCACGAATAAAGGACTGTTCGTACACGAAGACATGACGGACCATCAGAAGCTGGTCGATCGATGCCGATACGGGGCTGAAGAATTCTTTGGAGATATTCTTCAGTGGATGGACTCGCACGGAGAGGGATTCAACGGCCGTGTCCGGGCGAAACACATTGTCGAGAACCGTTTGAGTTCACAACTCGATCAGCTTGCAACAGCCACGCGGATCGCTGGCAACAGAATTGAAGGCGAAGACAAACGAACAGAGTTCATTTCGGCGAGTGACCGATTGGATGTAATTGCAAGTGAAGTCGAACGTTGGCGAGCTCAATCAATCGATGATTCGGTCTATTGGATCGAGCGAACAGAATCTCGGTACGGTAACCCGCGAGTCACGTTGGCTGCTTCGCCGATCGATGTTGGAATGCTGCTGCGAGAACAGTTGTTTCAGCAGACCAAGACCGTTGTCCTAACAAGCGCTACGTTGGGCACTGGAAAAAAAGAGTCGTTCAAGTTTTTTCAGGATCGTATTGGTTTGCCGCAAGCGAACACCGTTCGAGTCGGCAGTCCTTTCGATTATCAGCGGCAAGCGAAGGTAGTCGTCGTGTCCGGATTGCCAGATCCAAACGCCGAAAAACAATCGTACGAACGGCTGTGCGCGTCGATGGTCGAACACTTTGTCAAACAGACCGACGGCCACGCGTTTGCGTTATTTACGAGCTACCAGACGTTGCGGCGCGTTGCGGCGCGATTGGCTCCGGCGCTGCGTGCGATGAATCTGGGGCTGCTTAGTCAGGCGGACGGATTGCCTCGCGGGCAACTGCTCGATCGATTCAAGCAGAATCCTCGGTCAGTCTTGCTGGGCACAGACAGTTTCTGGCAAGGTGTCGATGTGCCGGGCGACGCACTGCAGAACGTCATCATCACGAAACTGCCGTTTGTGGTGCCGGACCAGCCACTGCTTCAAGCAAGAATGGAAACGATCAGAAAACACGGCGGAAGCCCGTTTCGAGACTATCAACTGCCGCAGGCGATCATCAAGTTCCGGCAAGGCTTCGGTCGCCTGATTCGCACGAGAAGTGACAGCGGGATCGTCGTGTTGCTGGACCCTAGAGTCTCATCGAAGCCCTACGGCAGAGATTTTCTCGAATCTCTGCCGGAATGCGAAATCGTGCGCAAATCACTTGGAAGTATCCAGTGATTTGCGCACGGTAAGTTTCGTTTCAATGATGAGCCAGTTTACGCACGACGACGTCGGACGCTGGTGATTCCCAAAAGTCCAAACGCTACGAGCACCAATGCATTCGGTTCGGGGACAACTTGCAGTCCACCTGCTCGAGCACCTTTCTCATAACCTTGGCTGCCGAAGGCGGTAACGAAGTCGGAACTGTCGAATATTCCATCGCCGTTCCAGTCACCTTCTGCCCACGTAGCGGCTGCTCCCGTTTCGTATTTGGCGATTCCAAACACAGCTACAAAGTCAGAGCTGTTGAATTCACCGTCGAAATTCGAATCGCCGTAATACGTGTTTGTCAGGTCAGTAACCCATCTGGTTCGATCGTCGATGTCTGTGTCGCCATCGCCATCAAGGTCAAACGACGCATCGCCACTTTGCATAGCGGCTGCCAGCAAGTCGAGGTCTCCGATGTCACGGGAGCCGTTGCCGTTGAAGTCACCTTCGACACCTGGATCAACAATAGGATTGAGGAAGAACGCGTCCATTTGCTCCTGCGAGTAATCGAAAAGTAGTTCATTACTGGTAGCAAAGAGTAACCCATCGATAACCCCGTACTGCTCACGAGTCGAAATCTCGAAATCAAGAACGTTACCAACGTCTTCGTCCGTTACTTCATACTGGATGCCGTGGCCAAAATCGCCTACGTACGCATTGTTTTCGTCCATGTCGACGGCGACGTCCATCCACGCCCAGTGGAATTGTCCGTCCCAAAAATCTTCTTCAGTCGAGTTATGTGTTTCGCTGGCTCCCTCACTAACGATAGTCTTGCCCAGGGGCATCCAGCCGTCTCGGTTGCTGTCGCCAATTTTCTCTAGAGGATCTTCAAAGTTCGAGTCGACACCCACATACCCGATCCAATCGTCTCGTGAGTTTGCGTTAAACGACGGTGGAACGTAGATGGAATCTTCGTTGCCATAGTTGTCGTTCGTGTCACGGTTGAAAAAACTGTAGTGCATGTACAAGTAATACGTTCCAGGCAGTGCGAATTGCACTTGCCACTTGGCGTTGCCGCCTCCAACCAGATCGTGAAGAATCGCTCCGCCCCGCGAAGCATTCGTATCGGACGGAAGGATGTCCAATCCGCCTTTAATGATTTCATTTCCGTTAGCGTCTTCGGAAATCGACTTGATAGGATCGTCCTTATCAACAAGGATGAAACCAGTGGTGGCGTCTTGAGGATTTCCACCTCCAAGCTCAACGGCATTTTCCGCTTCTACCCACAGATAGGCCGAACCATCGGGAGTGACATTATCTTCAGTTTGTACTTCCACTCCCAAAGCTGTTGATGCCATCAAGGCTAATAAGCACACAGTTGCACGAACACTCATCGAACTCGTCTCCGCTGGGTTTGTTTGCTATCGCGGCACGCGAAATCTAGCTGTGAATACTCAGATTGTGCCGGGACGCACTTTAGGGGACTCTGTGTGCAGTGTCAATAAATTCCGGCCTGATTTGTCAGAAAAACTGCGGCAATCGAGCGCGATCGGGACATTTGGATCAGAGTCTTGTCAAACTGGATTCGCGATGCGTGAGCACGAGATCACGGCGATCCCGAAAGAAATCGACGATATCGCCATCGACGACTCGATCGTCACTCTCGAAGCGGCGGGCTGCCAAAAGAGGTCACCATCCATTGCCTGCCCGCATCGCATTCCTGGAGTTCTCGCAGACTTGGTAAGCGACTCAACTCAAGCCGCTTATCTCATGAACGCGAGTGACCCCTCCACGTCACAGCAGCGGTCCAGCAACCCCGCACAGAGCCATCGACTGCGCTCGTCCGATTGGCGCCATCACTCGATTGATCGACCGATGGTATTCCCGAATCTCCGATCGTCCACTCTGGAAATCGCGACAAGCACGACGACGAACTTTCTTCGAAGTCATCACACGGCCCCATCCTTGGATTCCGATGTGGGCGGATCACACAATTGGACAAGCTATTTGTGAACACCTCCGTTGCGTTGGATCAAATCACGCGATTGTGCGCGACATCGCCGTTTCCGCGTACAGTACAATCTGTGGACATTTCCGGTTCGCTAGACCAAGCAATATGGTCGTCGCAATACTCTCAGAAAAGAGAATCAATCATGCAAGAACGCGAGCGCTGCATCAGATTTTGGCACTTAGCATTTTGGACCACCGTCACACTATGTATTTCGAGTGCTGCTCAATCAGGCGAATTGCGCTGCGGTGCTTCGGCGATTGATGTGACGCCACAGCATCTTCCGGTAATTCGCAATGGTGGCTTCTTGCAAGCCGAAGATACAAAGGTCGTTGATCCACTGCACTCGCGGTGTCTAGTCGTTGACGATGGCGAGAACCGAATCGCGATTGTCGTTGTAGACAGTTGTATGATGCCGTTGTCGGTGTGCGACGAAGCGAAGGTGCTCGCGAACAAAGCGACCGGGATTCCGACTGACCACATCATGATCTCGGCGACGCACACACATACAGCTCCAAGCGTGATGCGATACTGTTTGGGATCCGGCATCGACGAACGCTATCGAAAGTTCTTAATTCCAAAAATTGCGGAATCGATCGAAGTGGCAAACGCTCGATTGAAGCGTGCGAAAATCGGATGGACTCGAGTCGACGCATCAAATTTCACTCGCTGTCGACGCTGGATTACGCGGACCGACAAATTGCAGCGAGATCCGTTCGACGAACTGACCGTGCACGCAAACATGCACCCTGGTCACTTGAATCCCGATTTTGTTGGGCCGTCGGGACCAGCTGATCCGTGGCTAAGTCTTTTGATGGTACGCGACACCGACGATCGTCCAATGGCGTTGTTCGCAAACCTGTCCATGCATTATTTCAGTGGTCATGCGGGCGTATCCGCCGACTACTATGGGCAATTTGCGCAAAAGATTGCTCAGCAATTGGCCCCGGACGACGATCAGTTTGTCGGCATCATGTCGCAGGGAACTAGCGGCGATCTTTGGTGGGGCGATTACAGTCAGCCGGCAGACAAAAAGCCTTTTCAAAGCGTCGATGAATTCATCAGTCAACTTGCCGATTTGGCCGCTGCTGCGGTGGAAAAGATTGAGTATACGACCGAATCACCAGTTCGACTCGCGGAGACTCGAGTCACCATCAACCGACGCCTGCCAAACGAGAAACGACTCGCGTGGGCTCGTCGATTGAACCAGCTGCGGGGCGACCGGCTGCCGAAAGACAGGCCTGAAGTCTATGCACAGCAAGCAATCTATCTTCATGAAAACCCAACTGACGAAGTGGTGTTGCAGGCAATTCGTTTAGGCGATCTGGCCATTACTGGAATGCCCAACGAAGTCTATGGGCTAACGGGGCTTAAACTGAAACGCAGAAGTCCGTTGGACATGACATTCAATATCAGTTTGGCAAATGGAGCGTGCGGTTATATCCCGCCGCCAGAGCAACACGCGTTAGGAGGTTACAACACGTGGCCAGCGCGAACTGCCGGCCTCGATGAATCTGCCGAACCGATCATCGTGAATACTGTGTTGCATTTGTTGGAACAAGTTTCAGAGCGGCCGCGAAAAACATACGTCGAGCCACCGACGCAGTTCAGCAAGCACGTAGTTGCAACGAACCCGCAGGCCTACTGGCGATTGGCCGAAATGGAACGAACTGACTTCGTCGACGCGTCGGGGAACAACAGTTCGCTTCGTTCAACAGGGTTCGTCGCGTTCCATCTTCCAGGGCGTGAGGGAAATGGTTTCGGTGCAAAACACGATACGCATTCGATTCAGTTAGCTGGCGGAAAATTGGTTGCTGACAGTTTGGAACTGGGCGAAAGCTATTCCGTGCAATTATCGTTTTACCTTGGAACCGCAAGTGATTTTCGCGCCACGACCGGAACGCTGATTTCACGTGGACACGATGCTGTAGTCATCACTGGTGCTGCGAGTGAGACGCCTGGTCGGATTTCAGTCGGCGACCAAACTGGTTCGACGTCGATTGCACGAGACAGGTGGCATCAATTAATTTTCGTCCGCAACGGCAATTTTGCGCAAGTGTTTCTCGACAGCGCCGATCAACCAGAGATCTCGTTTAAGACGGAGCGACCGAAAACGGATTCGAAACTTTTCTTTGGTGGTGATTTAGCAGATACGTCTAACTTCGAAGGAAAGCTTGACGAAATTAGCGTGTACGATCGCGCACTGACCATTGAAGAAATCCGAGATTTGTTTCGAATAGCAAACCACGGTACTACGAAGCCACAAGACACGCGTTTGGATTCGGAACCGCTGGATGCAGAGACGTCATTGAACCAAATCCACGTGCGAGATGGTTATCGCGTGGAGTTGGTTGCTGCGGAACCGCTTGTCGTTGATCCGGTCGCGGTCGATTGGGGCGCCGATGGAAAGCTCTGGGTCGCCGAAATGGCTGACTATCCAATGGGGATGGACAATGAAGGGAAGCCAGGAGGCCGAATTCGATTTCTAGAAGACACCGATATGGACGGAAAATACGACAAATCGACAGTTTTCCTAAAAGACGTCGGATTCCCCAACGGCGTCATGGCGTGGCGTGACGGAGTGCTTGTCACAGCGGCTCCAGAAATCTTTTTTGCCGCGGACACTGACGGTGATGGCGTTGCGGACAAGCGAGAAACTTTGTTTAGCGGATTCATGACCGGCAACCAGCAACTTCGAGTGAACGGTTTGCGTTGGGGCCTCGATAACATGGTGCATTGTGCGAGCGGAGCACATCACAGCGGTTTCGGGTCTGGGAATGAGATCTTTTCGGATTTGCAAGGAAAGTCGATTCCAATTGGAAGCCGAGATTTTCGATTCGATCCGACGACAGGTTTTATCGATCCACAATCAGGTCCATCGCAGTACGGTCGTGTCAGAGATGACTTTGGAAACTGGTTCGGCGTGCAGAATAGCCAGCCGTTGTGGCACTATGTACTTCAGGACCACTACCAACGACGCAACACGAAAGTTGCGTCGATCGATCCTCGTCACCAAGTGCGGCAGCCGCGAATGCCAGAAGTCTATTCGGCAAAACCTCCGCAACGCAGGTTTCACGGTTTTGATCATGCAGGACACTACACGTCCGCTTGCGGAATTGGAATTTACCGAGACGATCTGTTGTTTCCTCGCAACGAAATTCACGCTTTCACATGCGAACCGTTCCACAATCTTGTCCAGCATCATCTGCTCACGCCATACGCAACGACCTTTCGAGGTGAGCGAGCGGACGATGGCCCGGTCGACTTTTTTGCGTCGACTGACCGATGGACGCGACCGGTTATGGCACGTACGGGACCAGACGGTGCATTGTGGATTGTCGATATGTACCGCTACATGATCGAGCATCCAGAATGGTTGCCGCAGGACGGTAAAGATGCATTGAGAGCCGGCTACCGAGCTGGCGATGATCGGGGTCGGATTTATCGCATTGTTCCGGCAGAAACCGATGCCAGGTCGATGTCAGTTTCGTTCCGCGATCTGACTAACGACGAAATTGTTGACAAGCTAGAAGATCCCAGCGGCATTGTTCGCGATCTTGCTCATCGCACTTTGCTTGCGCGAATTGGTGCGGTCGACACCCGTCGAGTTCGAAGAATCGCTGAGGATGCGGAACTTCCGGAATCTCGCATTCAGGCGCTAGCCGTGCTGGATGGATTGGGCGAACTAAGTGTCGACTCGATTCGAACCGCTGTGTCGGACAATGATCCGCATGTGCGTCGTCACGCAATTCTTCTGGCGGAAAGATTGAATTCGCACGACGTGTTGCCGAGTGGAGTATTGGCATTGGAAAACGATTCTGACGCGAAAGTCAGATTGCAGCTTGCGGCGAGTATCGGCCAGTGGGCGACCAAAGACGCAGGAATGGTTCTCGCCAGATTGGCATTGAGGAATGATAGTGACGTTTTCACACAAGCCGCCATCATCAGTTCATTTCCACAACACTTCAAAACCGTCTCGGATGAATTAGCCGCTCGATGCCAATTCGTACCGACCGAAATCATGGATGCGTTGTTGCTCATGGGGTCGTACAATCCTGATCAACTCGCAAACACCTTGCAACGAATTCTAGGTTCCAAAGCTAGCGATCAGTTTAAGTTTGGTACGATCGCGCGATGGACGGATTCATTAGCGGAACAAAATCAAACGATGGACTCGCTTGCCAGCAAGAATAAACAGCTGACTGGAGTTCAATCCGAAATCAGAGCACTGATATCTGACGCAATTTTTGCAAGCGAAGATTCCACGGCGGAATTGGAAATCAGAACGAATGCGATCAAGTTGCTCGGTCGTGATCCGACAGCGTATGACCGCGATATTGATGTGCTCGTTCGACTACTTGGCAGCAGCGAGTCGACCGCTATTCAGAGTGCCGCGATTCAACGGCTCGGCGGCATACCTACGCAGGCAGCGGCGGATGCCATTATCGGTCATTGGACCGAATATCTCCCGAAGCAACAGGAACAGGCGGCTAGTGCAATGCTCAATCGAGCTGCTTGGATCCCGAAACTGATGGACGCCATCGAGTCGGGTGCGGTGCGGCCCAACGATTTTGGTCTCGCTCAACAGCAGTCGTTGCGTAATCACCACGATGGGCGAATTGCGTCGCGGGCGAAGATGCTGTTTGGCGACGGAAGCAGAAGCGATCGCA
>JAGQPC010000489.1 GCA_020426925.1 Planctomycetales bacterium
GACCTTCGATTGCGGAAGTTCATCCGAGGCTTTTCGGTCGCCTGGATTTGGACTTGGAACCATTTGAAGCGGATGATGTGAAAGCCAACGCGGACGTCGTGTTTAGCTGCCTGCCTCACGCCGCTTCCGCAGAAGTTGTCTCCACCGTCTTGGATGGACGCGTGCGAGCGATCGATTTCAGCGCGGACTACCGACTTAAGAGTCTCGATATCTACGAGAGCTGGTACGACATCAAACACCCAGATCCCGATCGCTTGGGAAAAGTGCCATACGGACTGGGCGAATTCTTTGCCAGCGATATTGCCGAAGCCGAAGTTACGGCGAATCCGGGCTGCTATCCGACATCAGCGATCCTGGCGCTCGCGCCGCTTTTACTCGCGAACGCGATCGAACCGACCGATATCATCGTCGATTCCAAAAGTGGTTGCAGTGGCGCAGGGAAGAAACTGTCGCCAGGGTTACTGTACAACGAAGTTAACGAAAACATCGCCGCATACTCGGTCGGCCAGCATCGCCACACGCCTGAAATCATGGAAGTGCTCAGCACGATCTCTGGCAAAGAAGTGTCAGCGATTTTTACGCCACACTTAGTGCCGATGACGCGTGGAATTTTGACGACTGCTTATGCTCGGCCAACCAGCGAAGCTTCTGCTGAACAGCTGTTAGAAATTCTGAAGGAACAGTACGCCAAGCACCCATTCGTGCGAGTGACACCCGAATTGCCCGCGACCAAGAACGTCGCGAACACGAACTTCTGCGACATCACGGTGCGCAAAGTTGCGGACCGAATCGTGGTAATCAGCGCGATCGACAACCTTACAAAAGGGGCATCGGGCGCTGCGGTACAAAACATGAATTTGATGTTCGGTTTCCCCGAAACGACCGCTTTGCAGTAATCGCATCCAACCACTACCGACACTCCTAAATCATCTCCATTACATAGGCCAGCCCAAACGCATGAATCTACCGAAGGGTTTTCGAGCATCCGGTGTCCATAGCGGCATCAAGAAAGCTTCCAAGCGCGAAGACATTGCACTGATACTTTCAGATCGTCCCGCCGTTGGAGTCGGAGTTTACACTCAAAACGTTTTTCGAGCCGCTCCTGTTCTGCTGGACGTCGAGCGTACTCCGTCGACTTCGATTCGCGCCGTTGTCGCCAACTCAGGAAACGCAAACGCGTGCACCGGCGAAGTTGGCATGCAGAACGCACTACGCATGACAGAAATCGCCGCAGCCGCCTGTGAAGTGAACGCGAGCGATGTATTGGTGCTTTCGACCGGCATCATTGGCGAGCAGCTTCCCATGGAAACCGTCGAGCGTGGCATCGAAGCCGCGGCGAAATCGCTGGGAGATTCGACTGACTCGCTCGAATCAGCCGCTCGCGGAATCATGACAACAGACACGCATCACAAGATCGCAAGCAAGCGAATTGAACTTTCCGGCGACGGCGTCACGATCACTGGCATCGCTAAAGGCGCAGCGATGATCGGACCGAACATGGCAACGATGCTTGGAATCATTCTCACTGACGCAAATGTTTCGCCAGAGATCGCGAATAAAGTCCTTCGCAACGCCGTCGAAAAGAGCTTCCATTCGATCAGCGTCGAAGGCCACACCAGTACGAACGATACGGTCCTGCTGCTGGCAAACGGAGCGAGCGGCAAAACGGTGGATGAAAATAAACTTAAATCATTCGAGGAAGCGGTCACCAGCGTGTGCGTCGACCTCGCTAAATCAATCCCGAACGACGGCGAAGGCGCGACTCATTTGATCGAAATCAGAATCACGGGTGCGGACTCTGACGAAGATGCACGGACGATAGCGAAAACGGTCGCGGACAGCGCGCTTGTCAAAACCGCGATTTGCGGAGCCGATCCGAACTGGGGCAGAATTGTGTCCGCCGTGGGTTATGCAAAGGCGAAAGTCGACGCGAACACTCTACAGCTGAACATGAACGACACGTTGTTGTTTGCAGATGGCGGACCGGTCAAGTTTGACGCAGAATCGCTGTCGGAATCAATTCGCACGAACCGCACAACTCGAGTCGAAATCGACCTTGGAATCGGCGATGGGCACGCTGACTTCTGGACGTGCGACTTGACCCAAGAATACGTGACGATCAACGCTGACTACCACACGTAGGCAGTCGTGTCTGGAATCCCTCTACAAAGGTTGCCACCGTGGAACTTGCCACCGATTCGCTCAACGACGCCATGAAGCAGGCTGGCGCCGATTATGCGACGACGGCGGTTTTGCTGATCGATCATGGTTCACGGCGAAGCGAAAGCAACGACCTGTTGCTGGAAGTCGTACAAATGTTTGAATCGTTGAGCCCGTTTTCGATCGTGCTGCCTGCGCACATGGAACTGGCCGAGCCATCGATTCAGGCGGCTTTTGACCAAGCCGTTGAGAAGGGAGCTAAGCTTGTCGTCGCGTTTCCGTACTTCCTGTCACCTGGGCGACACTGGAAAAAAGACGTGCCGCAGCTTGTAGCAGAGGCGGCCCAGCGTCATTTTGGCGTGCGTTTTCTGGTCACGGCTCCACTTGGTCTTCATCCGCTGATGGCACAGGTGATTGCCGATCGCATCGCGACCTGTGTGAAACAGCCAACGCAAGGCTGTGAAATTTGCACGCCAGACGACGCGTGTGGAATACGACAAGCAAATTGATCGTCAATTTCTATATCGCCATTTTCGATATCTAGTTAGATTGAGGTGATAGTGACCTGTAGCTGGATTATGTTCCGCCGTGCATTTCTCAAATCAGATTCTCTTCCGCGTCGGCCGATTCGTTGCAATCACTGCGCTCGCATGGACATACTCGAGCGGACACTTGATCGGGCAGCAGACGTTTACGTACAGCCTCAGTAATCTGCTCGATGGACGGCTTAACCTACGCGATGGATTCACCGAACACGAAATCGTTGAAGCGGTGGAGGAAGGATTCGCGCTGTGGGCGTCGGAGTCTCCGCTGACATTTGTCGAACGCCCCGATTCCGGACCGGCTGTTTCTGATCGTTCCTACAACCGATCCAACTACCCAACGATTCGTATCGGGCACCACGAGATTAATGAATCCAATGTGCTTGGGCACGCGTACTTTCCGGGCAACAACGGCCGAGACAGCGACGTCCACATGGACACCGGTGACGAACCGTGGACTGAAGGCAGGTTCGCTTCGACCGTTACTCACGAAATTGGTCACGCCATCGGGCTCGATCATATCGGAGACATCGACGTGGCGTTGATGAATGAATTCATAACCTCAGCCACAACATTCAGCGGTGTTACCAACGGAAAACTTTTTCCACTGGACATCGCTGCCGTGACAAATCTATACGGTGATGGACAAGGCGATGTCGTGGTCGAAAGAACCTGGACGGGTGGCAATCAAGGAAGTTGGTCCGACGCTGATAGCTGGAATGGTAACAGCTACCCAACACGCCGTTCGCGAGTCGTAATCAACTCGTCGTCGACAATCGAATCGGCTGAACGAGGCATGTTCGCGCGATCGATTCAAATGCAGGCGAATCAAGCAGCGCTGCGAGTCAGTGGAGGAGACCTGACAGTCGTTGAGGATCTGATTCTCGGTGCAAATCAAAACACCAATAACGAGCTGCAGATCGACGCTGGCGCGGCCAAGATAGGAAACGAGCTTATCCTGGGACAACAGTTGAATTCAACGTCCGTTGTCAACGTGTCCGGGGAATTGGAAGTGGCCGCCGGAGTCAAAACAGGATCCGGCACAAGTCAGATCAACCTCAACGGCGGAACCATAACCGTGACGGCAAAAGCTCCTGGGCGTGGTTTAGTCGACGAAAACTCTCTCGCATCGTATCTGGTTCCGACCGACGATAGCCTGGAACAAAACTGGACAACCGCGGAGTTCAATGACGAAGCGTGGACGAATACCACTCCGTCGATTGGCTACGATCGCAAAGATAGCTTTGTTGGATTATTCAACACCGACGTTGAAGCGGCGATGTTTGACACGAACACGTCCGTGTATCTCCGCCTTCCGTTTACGCTGGAAGAAAATGAATCGCCTGAACATCTTTCGCTGGACATCAACTACGATGACGGCTTCGTCGCGTATTTGAATGGGACTCGCGTTGCTGCTCGCAATGCAAAGAACGTTGTTGCTTGGAACGAACGAGCGACAACGTCGGCTGAACTGGACGCCGCCCTTTCACCACTTTCGATTGACATTTCCCAGCATGCAAACAAACTCAAGTCAGGTGAAAACGTTCTTGCGATTCATGGGCTCAACAGAAGCAAGACGAACGAAGACTTTCTCTTGATTCCGAGGCTAAGTTATGACGTTGCGGCCGGGATCATTGACGTCGACGAGTTAAACATCACCGACGGACAAGTCTTAGGTGTTTCTACCATCAAAGCGGCAGTGTCATTGCTTGGCAGCGAGTTCTCACCGACCGGCTCAACGGTCAGATCCCCGACATTTGCATTGTCGGTCGAAGGGTCGTTCACGATGAGCAGTGACGCGACACTTGTCATCGACGTGGACGCGATCGGCAGTGACCGGCTGGTCGTGGACGGAAACCTGACGCTTGCTGGGACGCTTGATATTAGACCAACTAACGATGCTTTTCCGACGACGATAGAACCCGGGAGCGTTTCCGAAACGCTGCTGCTTCATGGCGATTCGATCATCGGAGGATTTGACCACATTGAGTTCAGTGGCGCGGCTCAGCAACACAATGCAGAAGGAATCTTTTATCAAGTAAGCCGATCGAACGCTGCGATCACTTTGACCACTTACCGCACGATTGCTGGAGACGCTAACGGTGACGGCTCGTTTGATAGCTCGGATCTTGTGTTCGTGTTTTCAACTGGCGAATACGAAGACGACATCGCGAGCAACTCGAACTGGACGGAAGGCGATTGGAATGGCGACAGCGAATTCGACTCGGCAGATTTCATCGCCGCATTTGCCACCAACCGGTATGAAACAGGATCGATCTTCACTGCAGTACCGGAGCCATCTCACGGACTGATATTCATCACTTTTTTCGCCGTCACTGTTTCTTGTTTGCGAACGGCCAGTTCTGGACGCCGACGCGATCTGCCCAAACGTGCCACTTCGCAATCAGGTCTGCCTTCTTAGCCGGCCGCTGATCGCTGAGATCGTTTAGCTCCGATCGATCGGCGTCCATGTCAAAAAGCTGCCACGTTCGAGGCTGATCACGGCGGTAGGTCGAAACGATTTTCCACCTTCCATCTCGCAGTGCGAGATTGCCGTGATGCTCAAAGCACAACGGTTGCGAACGAGACAAAGGCTTGCCCTGCAAGGCTGGCACCAGATCGACGCCTTCCATTGGCTGGATCGGCGCCTCGGCAAAGCTCGCTGGATATTTCGCGCCGGCAACGGACACAAACGTAGGCATCAAGTCGATGAGATGCGCCGGGGTATTTACGATTTCGCCGTTTCGGTCTGCAGAAATCCCGTTCGGCCAATGCACGATGAATGGAGTACTGATTCCGCCCTCCAAGCCATCGTGTTTGTAGCCTCGAAATGGCGTGTTGGAAACATTCGCCCACCCCAATCCATAAGCGACAAAAGTGTCTTCATTGCCGGGCATTGTTTCTGGACCAGTCCGAACCCATCGGCCATCGCGAGTTTGCATCGGCGGCCAGATTTTTGTTTGCAGGTCGTTGGGGCCAAACGGCTTGAAGTTAAATCGATCCTTTTGATCGTCCAGCGACCGGCGTCCGTAGCCTTCTGCACAGCCTCCGTTGTCTTGCAGGTAAACGATCATCGTGTTGTCTAAATCGCCGTTGGCTTCGATTTGGTCAACGATCCTTCCGATGCATTGATCCATTCGGTCCACCATCGCCGCGTAGACCTCCATGCATCGGCGTTCCCATTGTTTGTGAGGAGTCTGCTCCCAATTGGCAGCGACCGGAGAAAGCGAACAATTCGCATTAACGACTCCCAGTTGTTTCGCCTTTTCGAAACGAGCCTGGCGAACCGGTTCGTAACCTTCGTCGTATTTTCCCTGATATTTATTTACTTCTTTGTCGGGAGCGTGCATTGGCCAATGAGCACTTGTGTAGGCAACGTAAAGAAAAAACGGATCATTTTCATGCTCAGTCGCATGTTCAGATAAATAACGGATTGCGTTATCAGTAATGGCGTCCGTGTAGTAAAAATGTTCCGGAGCATACTCAGGATCGTTCACAGGAGTGATGAACGTGTTGTCTCGGCACAGAGTCGCTGGATCGTAAAAGCTACCCGCACCGATAATTGTCCCGTAAAATCGATCGAATCCTCGCTGAAGCGGCCAGTTGTGATTGTCCGAGTTTGGCGAAACGTGTTTTGTCACGTGCCACTTGCCAGACATGTAGTTGCGGTAGCCGGCCGTTCGCAATACCTCCGCCAGCGTAACGCAGCGGCGATTCAGGTCGCCTCGGTATGCATCGTAGCCACGGTCACCGGTCATCAGGCCGATGCCCGCTTGATGCGAATATAAACCAGTTAGCAGCGATGCTCGTGTCGGACAACAACGCGACGTGTTGTAGAATTGCGTAAATCGAATACCGTTATATGCCAGCCGATCAAGGTTCGGCGTATGAATTTCACTTCCGTAACAGCCAATGTCGGTGTAGCCCATATCGTCCGCCATGATCAGGACAACATTTGGACGGTCGCCCGCACTGACATCGTCGGCCGCAATGGAACATGAGCCAACAGTCACAGTAGCAACAAATAACAGGAAACATCGATTCATCAGAGGACTCGCTGAATTGATCCGAACACCAACGTGATTCGCCTGGCAATTAGCGCAGGAAGCTTGGGCTGCTCGGTCATTTTGCCACGACTAAGTCACGTTTGCGAGGAGCGGACTTATGGTGCGTGTTGTCTAT
>JAGQPC010000490.1 GCA_020426925.1 Planctomycetales bacterium
TGAGGACCAGCAACCATACGGCGCGTTCGAGAGATGCATGCAAGCTTTCTTCGGCGACCACCCACTGGCAAACATCGTATTAGGAACGGTCGAAAGCGTGACGGCTCTAACGCCAGAAGCGATGCGATCCTATTTCCAATCGCGTTATAGTCCAGGAAATCTGACTCTGGTCGCAACCGGCAATGTTGCATTCGATGGACTCGTAAAACAAGCCGATGAACTTTGCGGCAATTGGGAGCCATTTGATGCAGAACGTTCTACGACTCCCGTAACCCCTAACGACGAATTTGTTGCGATGACCAAGAAAGCGTCGTCGCAGGAATATGTCGTCCAGATTGCCCAAGGTCCTGACGCGGCAGATTCGTATCGCTACGCGAATCGTATCCTGGCGGCGATTATTGGCGACGACACTGGCAGCCGGTTCTATTGGGAATTAGTTGACAAGGGTTTGGCCGAATACGCCGGAATGGGGCCGTACGAATACGAAGGCGCAGGGATGACGCTGACGTACTTGTCGTGCAGCCCGGACAAGCTGCAAGAAATCCTCGGGATCCTACAGCGAATCCAGCGAGATGTACAGCAACACGGAGTCAACGAAGATGAACTGGAATTGGCCAAGGCGAAAATCTGTTCACAATTGGTGCGACAAGCAGAGCGACCATCTAGCCGCCTTTTCTCGGTCGGGACTTCGTGGCTGCAACGTCGCGCCTATGCGCCGATTCACGAGCGACTGGAACGGTATGAATCAATCACGGCTGACGACATTCGCGCACTTGTCGAACGATTTCCTCTAACGCAACCGGCGACCGTGTGTATTGGTCCGCTGGATCAGGTGACCGCACCGTAGCATCGTTGGCTCCGTTTGCGTAGGACATTCTTACATTGTTTCGCATCCCAAACAGGTTATCGTTATGCCCAAGATCTCGCGAATATCTGCGTATCAAGTCGACCTTCCACTGCACGAAGGTAGCTACAAATGGTCTGGTGGAAAATCGGTCGAAGTTTTCGACAGTACGATCGTGGAAGTCGAAACCGACGATGGCAATGTCGGCTATGGCGAAGTATGTCCATTAGGTCCGTTTTACTTGCCGGCGTATGGCGCAGGAGTCCGGGCGGGACTCAAGGAACTCGGGCCGAAACTGATCGGCGAAGACCCGCTGCACTTAACGCAGCTGAACCAGCGGATGGACGCAGCTCTCAAGGGCCATCCGTACGTGAAATCGGGGATCGACATCGCATGCTGGGATCTGCTTGGTCAAGTGAGTGGCCTGCCAGTTTGCACTCTGCTGGGTGGGCGTTACGGTGACGACTTCGTGTTGTATCGCGCTATCTCTCAGCAATCGCCCGAAGCGATGGCCGATAACGTTGCGGGTTACCGAGCCGAAGGCTACCGTCGCTTTCAACTGAAAGTTGGTGGTGATCCTGACACCGATATCGATCGCATTCACGCAGTCAGCGACGTGCTCGATCGTGGAGAAAAACTCATCGCCGACGCAAACACGGGCTGGCTGATGCACGAAGCGGCTCGAGTCGTTCGCGGCGTGCGAGACGTTGACGTCTACATCGAACAACCTTGCTTAACGTACGACGAATGTGTTGCCGTACGAAACCGCACGACGCATCCTTTCGTAATGGACGAGTCGATCGATGGACTCGGCATTCTGATTCGCGGTCATCAAGAACAGACTATGGATGTCGTCAATATCAAGATCAGCAAGTTCGGTGGCCTGACAAAAGCGAAGCAGGCACGTGATCTTTGCGTCTCGTTGGGAATCGCGATGACAATCGAAGATTCATGGGGAGGCGATGTGACGACAGCCGCCATCGCGCACTTGGCCCACAGTACACCCACTGAATTCTTGTTCACGTCGACCGATTTCAATAGTTACGTTACGGTAAGCACAGCCGAAGACGCTCCCCAACGAACGAACGGTCGAATGTCGGCTTCGACAAAACCGGGGCTAGGCATTAAGGTTCGCCCCGAGGTACTCGGTCCACGCGTACTCGAGTGCTCGTAAGTACTGTCGCGATGCGATGTTTCGCGGACTCCTGATTCCGTATTGCCCGAAACATCGCACTAGAACACGGTAGGCAGAAATGACCAGAAATCGCCGAGCCGCTAACCAACAACGCGAAACCGAAGCGACGAATCACTCCCACTTAGGAATCGAGGCCAACCGTCACCGCCACCCGACTGCGCCAAGCATCGTTGCTAAGAGACCGGAAATGCGCTGCAGCGTCGCTAAGCTCGTTCGTACCAACCGGCAGCGAAGGCGGCGATCAAGTCTGCTGTAGAAAAGACGCCGTCGAGATTCCAATCGCCCTCGTCCCATCGCGCAGGCAGTCCGGTTTCGTATTTAGCTGCTTGGAAGATCCGAACCAAATCAGCCGAATCAAAGCGACCGTCCAGATTCGCGTCACCTGCATCCGTGTGCAAGCAGTCCGATCGATACTTCAGATAGTCCGCTCGATCAACACTTCCGTCGCCGTTGATGTCAAATACGGCATCGATTACGCCCGCCAAAATCGCGTCTCGCAAAACTTCTAAGTCGATACGATCGACGGTGCCGTCCAGATTAATGTCGCAGGGATCTCCGCTGGGTCGCAGCATCTGGAGATTGTCCAAGATCAGGGCATTGCCAAACGGCGTCTTGTTGTCATTGGTAATGGTGACTCGAGCAATCAATGGAACTTGAACTCTCAATCCCCACAGACCTTCTCGGTTGCTTGGATCGACAAACGCGCGAACTGTTTGCTGCGTCTCGATGAGCAGTTCACCAGCCGCGTTGTAGGCAGCCAGCGTTACGGTCTCGTCTTCGCCTTCTTTGCCCGTACCGAGGAAACCGCCGACGCCAATCACTGGAGGATCAAACACCAAAGTTAGCCCGTCGGTGTCGTTGCCAGTTTTGACCAAAACGATGCTGCCGTCAGCGTCATACGATCCGTCGTAGCCATCGAGGTTTTCGACCGATCCAGGATCGCCTTCTCGCTGATACGATGCATCACCCAGATTTTCGAATCGCAATCCAACATTTTGAAATTCATCCGCCAGCACAGCACCGCTTCGACTTTCAAAGTCAACAGTTGCAAGCGTTTGTGTTTCCGTAGGAGCCATGAAGTTCTTAAAGTTGTTCACGTTTTCAGCAAATGTTACGCCCGAACCGGGAAACACAACAATCGTGTTGGTACCAATGACGACGCGATAGTCTTCGACTTCGCCCAAGCCGCCTGCGCCAGTCGGCGCGAGTCCACCGTTCGTACTAATGCGAAATCGAGCGTACGTGCCGCCGAACACAGCGTTGGCGGGAACGGAGAAAGACAGCGAGTTGTTTCCCGCAACGACTGGAGCGGCGTTCAAGATCCGTTCCGCTGGATGATCGAACACGCCATTGGCGTTGAAGTCGACCCAAGCGTCAACTCGAGCCGTAACAGCGTTCGTCATTACGATGCTCGCCGTGGCTGTGGTGGCAGGAATCAAGTTTGCCAAGGTCACGCCGTCCTCGTCATCGATCCCTGTTGCGTCGTCGCCATATGCACCAGCGGTGGGTTGGCCGTTTCCGTCAAAGTCAATCAGTGTTCCCAACTGCGGACCGCCCAATAAGTGATATGGTCCATTGGACCCGACAAACGTCTTGTACGAATCTGGCGCGTCGCCAAAATCGTGAACGTTCGTCTCGCCAAACAGGTGATAATCTTCGACTTCGCCTAAACCGCCGTGCCCGACCGGCGACGCAAAGCCATTAGGCGTCACGCGGAACCGAGCAAACGTATTGAAGACTGTTGTCAAAGGCACAGCGAAGCTCAGGTTGTTGGCTCCGGAAACCAAGAGCGTGCTGTTGAAAATCTGTTCGGCCGGATGATCGAACACACCGTTGCCGTTGAAGTCAACCCAAGCATCCAGTCGAGCTGTCGCTGCGTTAGAAAGCGTGACTGTCACGCTCGTATTGCCGCCCGCAATCAGTGGATTGACAATCACACCGTCTTCGTCATCGGAACCGGTCAAATCATCGTGGTCTGCGTTCGGTGACGGCTGACCATTCGCCTCAGCATCAATCAACGCACCTAGACGAGGCCCACCCAGGTCGTGGCTGGCCCCTCCAGAAGCGACGGTCGTTTTGTACGAATCGGGCGCGTCACCGTAGTCGCGAGTTCTTCGCTCAAGCAGCACTCGATAATCTTCGACTTCGCCATCCATCGCCAAACCAGTCGCGCCTAAGCCACCACTGGTGCTCACACGAAATCGTGCCATCGTGAAACCTGGAACGGCAGCGCCAGGAGTCAAAATATTGACCGAGTTACTTCCAAGTGATAGTGGCAAGCTCGTGGCAACCTGTTCGGACGGATCAAAGACTCCGTTAGCATTGAAGTCCACCCAAGCATCCAGTCGAGCCGAACCGGCATTCGAAAGCACGACGGGCACAACGGTATTGCCGCCGATTGCCACCGATGTGATCGTCACGCCGTCCTCGTCGTCGATTCCAGAGTTGTCGTCCCCGTCCGCTAATGGAGTCGGTTGGCCATCGTTTTCTTTGTCGACGTTAGCACCAAGCCGAGGGCCTGCTAAACCATGGCGAGCCCCATTTGGCAGAAGAGTACCATAGGTGTTCGGCGCGTCGCCGAAATCGAACTTGCACGGCAGAATCACGCACGAGCACACAATGCCGCTGCTATCAGGTCCACCTTGATTCAAGCTGTCCGAACCGCTGCCACCCCACAATACATCCAGTGAACTTCCTCCCCACAGCGTGTCATTTCCAGCGTTACCGAACAAGACATCTTTCCCTGGGCCTCCCCAAAGCTCGTCGTCGTTCTGGTTTCCAAACATGATGTCGACGCTTGAACCACCATCTAACTTGTCATCTCCTTGACCGCCGAATACAAGATCCGGTCCGTTTTCGCCAAAGATCTTGTCCGCTCCATCATTGCCGGTAAGGATGTCCGCGTGACTACCTCCATGAATACAGTCGTCGCCATCATTGCCGCTGACGAGGTCAACCGAGTTGTCGCCATACAAACAGTCGTTGCCGCCGTTTCCAAAAATCAGATCCGGCCCATCGTTGCCATGAATCACGTCGCCGTCGGCATTCCCGAACATCAAGTCTCGCAGATCGCCTCCATTCATGACGTCCGTCCCGTCGTTGCCATACATCATGTCAGCACCTTGTTGTCCGTCCATCGTATCAATGCCGGCATTGCCGAACATGATGTCCGTCGCGCGGCCACCCAGCATCGTGTCGCAACCGTCGTTGCCAAACATGACATCCAACGACAGAATCATCCATGATGCACTGTTGTCTCCCATCATGAAGTCGCAGTCGTCATTCCCGAACATCAGATCCTGATTCGATCCGCCGTCCATGACGTCGTCATCTTCATTCCCAAACATCATGTCCTGAGACGTAAATAGGCCAAACACACCGGTGTCGCCCTTCATGTTGTCGGCGCCCTGCCCACCAAACATCAAGTCCTTTCCATTGCCGCCGTTCATCGTGTCGCTGCCGTCGTTGCCGAATAGCAGATCGTGTGAGAGTACTTGCAACAACGAATTGCTGTCTCCGTTGACGGTGTCGTCACCGTCGTTTCCAAAGACGATGTCAGGTTGGCTCCCACCATTCATCGTGTCGTTGCCGTCATTGCCAAACATCAAGTCGACCGAAGTGGCAATCCAAACCGCTTCGTTGTCACCTTGCATGGTGTCCGCATCGGCTCCACCGAACATTACATCGACACTATTACCGCCATCCATCGTGTCATTGCCTGATTCCCCGAACATCAAGTCTTTGGAATTGATTTGCAAGATGCCGTTACTGTCTCCATTCATCACATCATTGCCTGGGCCTCCAAACATGAAGTCATTTTGACTGCCTCCGTTCATCGTGTCGTTGCCGGCTTGCCCAAACATCCAGTCGTGCGAAGTGAGCAATAGAATCGATTCGTCATCACCTTCCATCGTGTCATCCCCTTGGCCGCCGAACATGACGTCGATTTCAATTCCCAACGGTTCGAAATTGCCGTCGTAACCGTGCATTTGGTCGTCGGCATCATTTCCGAACATGATGTCCAGATCGCCACCGCCCCACATTTCATCTTGGTCGGGCCCACCAAACATGATATTGCCGAAGCGAACAGGGATATTATTGATCTGGAATAGAACTCCTCCGGATTCTCCGTACATCTTGTCATCATCCTGGTTTCCGAATTGAATATCGATGTAGTTCTTTCCTCGAATGTGATCGAGTCCTTGGTTACCGAACTGCACATCAATTCCATCGGCGCCGAACAGTTGATCGTCGCCCATATTGCCGAATTGCAAACTACCCAACACGATCGTTGTACTTGGGATGGTATAGCCGTCGCCGGTATACGTCGTGTCATTGGCATAGATCACGTCGTCACCGTCGTTACCGAACAGAACGTCGATATACAATCCGCCGTACATCGTGTCGTTACCGCCGGTTCCGAACAGAGCGTCGAAGTCATCGTCTCCGTAGATCGTATCCATTCCGCCTGGCTGAGGAGAAAATAAGTCCGATACGTCATCGCCAACGATCAGATCGATGTCCTTACCTCCGTGCAATTCGTCATTGCCTCCGGCGGTGTTGAAGTTGAACGGATCCAATCCGTTGTCCCCCAGGATCAAGTCGATATCATCATCGCCGTATATGCAATCGTCGCCAGTAAAGAATGGTAAATCGATCACGAACTCGCCAAACAGGAAGTCAATTCCTTTGTCGCCATGAATCAAATCGTTGCCCTTCAAACCGAAAATGAAGTCAGCACCGTCGCCTCCATTAATTTCGTCGTCAGCGAATCCACCAAAGAGGATGTCGCTGCCTGCACCTCCGTTGATCTGCCAACTTTGGTTCGGCGCGCTAAACGGAAAGAAAATGTCGGTCCCTCCACCACCGTTGAAAGTGTGCTTGGGAGTAACCTGACATTTCGCACCTGAACCAGGGACTTTTGCGGCAATATCCGCGGCTGCGTTCAATCGGTTCGTAACAGACTCCATCGCCGGCAACAGATTCGCAATCAGTTTCTGGACCAGTTCGGTTTGAGCCAGTAGCTCATCTTGGGTTGCCAGCAAGACCGCTTCCGTGTCGGCGCTCCGCTGTTCACTGTTATTGGAAAGTTCGGTCGCTCGTTGCAGAAGCGATTCAGCAGCCGTTGCGATCGCGTTGGATTGCTCTTCAAGTTTCGCCGCTTCGGTTTCGAGGCGACCTTGCACAGGATCCAACAGCTGCATGGTCTCAGCAGCCACTGCGTCGGCTCCTCGCGTGACTTCGTCAATCACTGCCAGCTCATCCGCGCCGTCATAGTTCGGATCGACTGCGTCTGGATCTTCGGGACCTTCCAGCTGGCCGAGTGCTTCATTCGAGGACTCCATAAATTCTTCGGCGTCTGCCACCAAAACGCTCAACTGCTCCAAAAGCTGGTCAAATTGGGCTTGGATTCCTTGTTCGAACTGACCAGCAATCTCGCTAATCGCTAAAAACATTTCTTCCGCCTCTTGCGCCAGTGATTCAGTGACCAGTGCGAGTTGAGCTCGTGCGTCTTCAATCACCTGGCGTGCGTTGTCCATCAGTGCACTGTTGGTCAGCTGCTCCATCGTTTTGAGGATTGTTTCTAGCTTGTTTGCAACCGCGGGAAGTTCACGGAGCGCGTTAAATTCGTTGGCAGCCCCTGGTGTCGCAGGATCAGAATCGAACACGACCGTGTCGTCGCCTTCTCCCGTTTCGATCGTGAATTGAATTCCTGCCTGATCAAACGCAAGGTTCGGATCGACAACGCGCACATCATCGTTCCCACCACCGGTCGAGATATGAACGGCATTAATCGAACCTAGATCAAGTCGAGCCGTCACTTCACCGCCATCAGAGATGCTTAGCGTTGCCGGTTCATCGTTCACGGCCAGAACGATCTGGTCATCGTTGTCCAGCGACGAGATCATCAGATTGCCATCTGGTGACAAAACGGCTACGACATCGCCCGCAAGGAGCCATCTTGTTTCTAGCATTTCAACTTTGCATCGATTGTTTCCTCGCTGCAAAGCTCGACGAGACATTGGACGAATTGGTTGGATGTAGTTGTTTCTCATAGCTGGCTCTCTGTGGATCTTCCACCGTCAATCGACCACGTAGGCACTGGTCGTCATGCGCGGCATACACAAGCAGCGGTCAGATGCGTTCCGCCACAAGTTTCATGCCAAACTAGAGAGATCACCTACGAGAGGCATTGGCACGACACAAAAGTTTATTTACACACGACGAGACTGTCTTTACAAAAACGGCGACTTGACGAGAAAACTGTTTTCCGAACTACAACTTCTGGGTAGCCGCCTGACTGGACGTAATCGTGTTGCCACGCGCAATGCATTTCTCCGAACCGTTGAGACAAGGTTACCGATTACCCAGCCGGTACAGTTTTTACTCACCTCATCACGGGACAAACCGTTCGGATGATCGGCGATCGCATCATGCGGATCCCAAAGCGTCTGTGTCAGCTTGATCTTGGGATTGGGAGTTGCTGAACTTGTTGGCGGACGGGATCTTTAGCAGGATTCAATACGAGCTACCGGAAGAGCCAAGATGCATCGGACTACTATCGTTCTCCGCCCCTCGTTTGGCAGTTCTTCCCCAAGTTGTCAATCCTGACAAAGGCGGCAATAATACGGGATTCTCAGTAGTCGAGCGGAATGACGAAATGTCGAACCGGCCCTTCTGGCCCTACCGCGAATGGAGTTGAAGAATGCAAGAAAAAATATCCCTCACCGGCATTACATTTGATGACGTACTGCTCCAACCCAGATACAGCGAAATCGTTCCGAACGAGGTCGACGTTCGCACTCAGCTCACAAAGAAAATCTCGCTGAACATTCCGCTGCTGAGCTCTCCGATGGATACGGTGACCGAATCGGCGATGGCGATCGCACTAGCTCAGCACGGTGGGCTCGGCGTCATTCATAAGAACATGTCGATCGAACTTCAAACCGAAGAAGTCGACAAGGTAAAGCGGTCCGCCAACGGAATCATCGTCGACCCCGTAACACTGCCTCCGACAGCGTCTGTTAAGCATGCACAAGAAGTGATGCTAAAGCACAATGTTTCCGGTGTGCCAATCACGTCGGAAAGCGGCAGGCTGGAGGGCATACTGACTCGCCGCGATCTGCGGTTCTTGGAGCTGAACGACTTACCTATTTCGAAGGTTATGACGAACTCGAATTTGGTAACGGCTACGGGGACTGTGACGCTTGAAGAAGCCGAGAAAATTTTAACGGCTAAAAAGGTGGAGAAACTTCTGCTGGTTGACGAAAACTACTCACTAACGGGCCTGATCACGATCAAAGACATCGACATGCTCAAGAGGTTTCCTGATGCTTGCAAGGACAGGCAAGGGCGACTTCGAGTAGGCGCGGCCGTAGGAGTCTACGACTTCGAACGAGCTGAAAGCCTGATTAGCAAAGATGTCGACGTCCTGATTGTGGACAGTGCTCACGGACATTCGCGAAACGTCATCGAGACGGTTCGTGAAATGAAGAAGCGGTGGGACATTGATGTCATAGCTGGCAATGTCGCGACTCGTGAAGGCGCCGCCGACTTGATTGCAGCCGGAGCAGATGCAGTCAAAGTCGGAATTGGACCCGGATCGATTTGTACGACACGTGTCATTTCTGGCGTCGGAGTTCCGCAGATTACCGCGGTATACGAAGCCTGCCAGGCAGCCAAGGACTCGGGCACACCGATTATTGCCGACGGCGGGATTCGATATTCGGGAGACCTGACAAAAGCGATCGTCGCTGGAGCAAACGTCGCTATGATCGGCGGTTTGTTCGCAGGGCTAGCGGAAAGCCCCGGTGACCAGATTTTGTACCAAGGTCGAACGTTTAAAGTGTATCGCGGGATGGGATCCTTATCTGCCATGGCTCAAGGATCAAGCGAACGTTACCGACAAGGTAACTCGCTGGGCAGTGGCAAACTGGTTCCCGAAGGAGTTGAAGGGCGAGTTCCCTTTAAGGGATCGTTAGGTCCATTTGTTTATCAGCTTGTAGGGGGGCTACGAGCTGGCATGGGGTACTGCGGTACTAGAACGATTGATGAGCTTCGCAAGCATGCGAAATTCATCCGCGTCACGCCTGCCAGCGTTAGAGAAAGCCACCCTCATGACATTGCGATTACGCGAGAAGCTCCCAACTACAGTTCAGAGAATCCTGCTGAAGGCGGCTAGCAAGTTCATTCTACCAGCGAGCCAGCGCCGCACGATCGGCAAGGCGACGTTGGTCACTGGCTTGATCTTGCTGCAACCAATCGTACCAATCGCAGCTTCTGCTCAAGAGAAAACTCGACGCACAGGCATGTCTCTTCGCCGCGTCGACCAGCGTTCCACGACAGCGAAAAAGTTGACGGAAACGCACATGCAGACTTCGTCCGACGCTTGGACTACACCGCGAACGCTCACTGATTCCGACGACCAACTTCGCTGGAACTCGCCCAAACACACTGGCCTTGAATCGTTCCACAACAAGCAGCCCAGTTTCATCACTCCTCCAAAGGACATGAAGCGAGCGGAACTGCCGCCGGAGCTCGCAAATCCAGGCAGCGTCGCACGTGCGAAATATGTTGAACCGACTTCCGGAAACCACGTCGTCACGACAAACAACACCGCAGCACGACCACAGAAGCAAGCGAATCAGCCGAAACAAGCAAATGACTTTAGGATCGAAATCGATCCGCTGCCGTTGGTAATGGAAGCGGCTCATCATGAAATCGCTCCGTTAGAGCTTGTGTCACCACGGTCGAATCGTCCAACAAGTCGTTCGCCCAATCGCCAGAATGCTCGAGTCGCTTTGTTGCAGGACGATGTTTTTAACGACGAAGATCTGGGCGGCTCGCCCCAATCAATCGACTTAGACGACTTTAGCGGTGACGATCTCGGTTCCGCTACCGATCTGGGGTTTGGCGACGAGAGAAGCGAAGCCGGTAACGCAATCCCCGAAGAAGAATCGGCCGAAGCGTTTACCGGCGATGACGCCTTCAGCGATATTCGCGACGACAACGCAACTACCGACTCCGACGACAACAGCGGTGCAGATCTCGGATTCGACGATGCGGCAGATTCCGATGATGGCAACATCGGAGCAGAATCGTTCCCTGATGATGTCGCTGACGAACTCGTACCGCCAGCCGACGATTCGACAATTGATCCCGGACCTTTCCGCCGACCTGAAGCGGCCGACTCGGCAACCAACGGCCGTCGGCTACCGAGTGATTTGTCGGCAACGAACCGCCGTGATTGCCCTCAAGAACAAGGGGCTCACGAAACGGCGATGAACACATTCTTGAGTCGTTCGATTAAGGCGATATCGCTGGACATCACTCCCGAATACGAACCAAATCAGCCGGCCGACATCAATGCAGAACGCCGAGACGCAGCTCTCGCAAAAACAGAAGCACGGCAATGGCGAGATCGAACTGGAGCGGTCGTGGCGGAAGGTCTATTCCGCGACTTTGAACATGGCCGCGTTCACGTCGAAACTTCTGACGGAACGATCAAGAAACTTCAGTTCCACGATTTGAGTAGCTCCGACATGTGCTTTGTGAGTGCGTGGTGGGGAATTCCGACCGAATATCAAATCAACGTTGGGCAGCATGAAGTGCGAAACTGGACGACGCAAACGTTTACGTGGAAAGCGTCCGGTGCGTGCCACAAGCCGCTGTACTTTGAAGAAGTGCAGCTTGAGCGTTACGGCCATTCAGCTGGCCCAATGAAGCAGACAATGTTGTCTGGCGTCCACTTCTTCGGAAACATTTTGTTCCTGCCATACAAAATGGGCGTCAATCCACCGAACGAATGCCAGTACACATTGGGCTACTACCGTCCTGGCGATTGTGCACCGTGGCTACTCCACGCTATTCCGCTTAGCGCACGCGGAGCTCGATTGCAAACCGCCGCTGTCCTTGGCGGCATAGGGCTTGTGCCCTAGAAGTCTTCCTGCTGGGAGCGATTGGAGGAACGCCGGACATTTATGTTCGGCTTCCTTTTTTTATTGCGCTACCGTACGACGG
>JAGQPC010000491.1 GCA_020426925.1 Planctomycetales bacterium
TGCATGTTTGATCCCATCAACGCTCGGTTTGCGTCGTCGTGCTCCAAGAACGGAATCAAACCAGCCGACACACCAACCATTTGACTCGGAGCAATGTCGACATAATCGATTACGTCTGCTTTGACCATTTCAAAGTCAGAACGGTATCGAGCCACAAGATTCTGATCGGTGAGTGTGCCATCTTCGCACACGGCGTCGGCCGGAGCCACGTACGCTCTTGATTCTTCATCAGCTCGAAGCCAGTCGATTTCATCAGTCAGTTTCCCTGACTTCACCTTTCGATAAGGGGTTACGAGGAAACCGTAATCATCTACACCTGCGTAAATCGCTAGGCTCGAAATCAAACCGATGTTTGTACCTTCCGGCGTTTCGATCGGACAGATTCTTCCATAGTGAGAAATGTGAACGTCGCGAACCTCGAAGCCAGCTCGCTTTCGATTGAGACCACCAGGTCCCAAAGCAGACAGTCGGCGCTCATGAGTTAGCATCGAAAGCGGATTCGTCTGGTCTACGACTTGAGAGAGTTCACCGCGACCAAAGAAGTACTCGATGGCTGCCGAAATACTCTTCGGATTCACCAAGCTTCGAGGAGTCATGTCCTCAACATCCTTCAGGCTCATTCGCTCCTGTACGGTCCGCCGAAGTTTCAAGAACCCTTTGCGAAGTTCATCACAAGCCAATTCACAAATCGTTCGCAGGCGACGGTTGCCTAGGTGATCGATGTCATCGATCTGTGCGTTTCCGCCAGTTGTGGATAGTTCCAGCAGGTACTTGAGCGACGCGATCATATCCTCGGGTCGAAGAGTCATCTCTTCTTCCGATACGGACAGATCTAGTTTTCGGTTAATACGAAACCGACCCACGCGACCGAGACGGTAGCGGTTGACGTCGTAGAATTTCTCTTGGAACAGCTGTCGAGCCTTTTCCAACTGTGGTGGATTGCCCGGACGCAGACGTTGATAAATCCGAAGCAGTGCTTCCTCGTGGCTGGACGTGTTGTCATCAGCCAATGCGTTGAAAATCAATCCTACGCTGGGCGCGTCCATGACTTCACACTGCTTGATTCCCGAAGTGCAGATGATTTCGGCCGTGTTTTTCGAAATCTTGTGACCTGCTTCAACGATGATTTCACCAGCGCGGTCGCTGGACGACGGATAGACAATATCGTCAACGGCGACTTTGCCTTCAACTTTCGCGATACTTCTGCCGTCAGTGATTTTCTCGACTGAAGTGTCATAGAATACGCGCAGTAGATCGGCGTCATTCCCAAATGTAGGATCCATCGCTCGCAACAGAGTCATAGCCGAGAACTTACCGCTCTGATCGATGCGGACGGTAAGGCTATCTTTCTTAGTGACGTTAAGCTCGATCCAACTCCCGCGTTCCGGAATAATACGGCAACTTGCAAGCTTGCGATCGGACGTCGTGTCTTGCTCCATTACAAAGTCGACACCGGGACTTCGATGTAGCTGACTGACCACGACGCGCTCAGCACCGTTAATGATGAATTCGCCGCCACCGAGCATGATGGGCATGTCGCCAAGATAGACCTCTTCCTCGATCGGCTCTTCCTTATTCAGCCGCAACCAAACGCGGAATGGCCGACCGTAGGTCAGCCGCAATTGTCGACATTCTTCTGGCGTGTACCGAGGTTTACCCAAGTCGTATCGAACGTAATCCAACGTCAACGACTTGTCGTAGCTTTCCACCGGGAAAATCTCGCGCAGGACACTTTCGATTCCTTGGTCCTTCCGCTTTGCCGAATCCGTTTCCAGCTGAAGGAAGTCGCCATACGCCACGGTTTGAATTTCGGTGAGGTCTGGTGTGATGTGCTGCTCGAGCCCGCTGCCAAACCGTCGAACTTCTGTTGGCTCCAATTTTCGCTGAGTTGAAATTGCCATCTGCGCAGATACTCCTCTATTGAACCGTAAACGTTTGGCGAAGAATCGCTCGCTCGGTCGACCGCGTCGAATGTCCCGTGCGGCCCGCTACCTTTCGCAAGCTATGGCTCACTCCAGACGCACCGCTATTAACCAACGGACGGAAACCACGTCCGTTGTTCGTGAACGGTGCGATATGTTGAACCGAAGACAGTTCCAAATTCAAGCTATTCCTACCTACCGCCGCACTAACACGGCGGAACTGGAAGCCAACAATGGCGAACAACCCGAAACGAACTGCTACTTGATCTCGACTGAAGCCCCTGCTTCTTCGAGCTTCTTCTTGATCTCTTCCGCTTCGTCTTTACTTACGCCTTCCTTGACCTTCGAAGGCACGCCTTCAACCAACTCTTTGGCTTCTTTCAATCCTAGGCCAGTGACCCCACGGACTTCTTTGATGACGCCAATCTTCTTGTCGCCGAAACCAGTCAAGACGACATCAAACTCAGTTTGCTCTGCGGCTCCGCCAGCATCGTCACCACCACCGCCAACACCGGCTGCCATGATAACGCCGCCGCCAGCAGCTGGCTTAATATCGTACTGGTTTTCGAGATAATCGCTAAGCTCTTTTGCTTTCTTCAGAGTCAACTCAGCGATTTGGTCACCAAGTGCTTTGATTTCGTCCGAAACTTCGATTGTGGCTGTGTCTTCTGACATTTACGTTTACCCTTTCTCAATGAAACACACTTGGCCGATCATCCAAGTTATGTCACGAACTGTAAGTTTTTTTACTTAAAAAACGGCGACTAGAAAACGAGTTACTCTTCGCCTTCTTCTGATTTCTGTTTGATTTGACTTGCCAACGTTCCGCCAGGGCCAACGATTGCCCCAGCGACTTCAGCACCCGGTCCCAGAATCTGGCCGAGCAATATACTGAGCTGCTCAGTCCGGCTTGGCCACTTGCTGATCTCTTTCACGCGTTCAGGTGACAACTGCTCGCCATCCATCACGCCACCACGAGCTCGGAATTCGACAAACTCTTCTTTGTCGGCATCCAACTTCGAGATTTCTTTTGCCAACGACACAAAGTCCTCAGCGCCCCAGCAGAACGCTAGGCTACCTTCCATTCCCTCTAACGCCGCAGCCAACGGTGTACCTTCGGTTGCTCGGCGAGCAAGCCCGTTGCGGATCACCATCAAGTTGATGTCCTTGTCACGCAGACGACGCCGCAGAGCAACCGACGAGTTGGCATCTAACCCCATCACGTCGACCAACAGCGCGTCTTCGACACCTTCCAGGCGTCTTGCAAACTGATCCGACAACAGACTTTTGACGTATTTACTCATAACCAAATCCCAATCGACTGCAACTAAGCAGAGATTCTAATCCCAGGACTCATCGTCGCACTGATCGCAAGACCCTTCAAGTAAGTGCCTTTTACCGCAGCCGGCTTTAGACCGTTTACGAAGTTAACGAACGCCTCGACATTCTCACAAATCTTGGACTCATCAAAACTAAGCTTCCCGACGACGGCGTGCACAATGCCCGCGGAGTCATTTCGAAACTCAACCTTACCGGCTTTATATTCTTTTACGACTTTGGCCACATCTGCGGTTACCGTCCCTGCCCGAGGCGACGGCATCAACCCACGCGGACCCAAGACCTTACCAAGCGGGCCAACGACACCCATCATGTCGGGCGCGGCGATACAAGCATCGAAATCCGTCCAGCCACCTTTGATCTTTGCCGCAAGATCTTCCTGGCCTACCTCGTCTGCACCAGCTTCTTCTGCAGCAGCAACCATGCCACCCTTTGCAAAGACTACGACTCGCAGCGTTCGACCAATGCCATGCGGCAACACAATTGAACCCCGTACGATCTGGTCCGCTTGCTTGGGATCTACACCCAACCGAACAGCAACCTCGACCGACTGATCAAACTTCGTCGTGCCAAATTTCTTCAGCAGCGAAACAGCCTTTTGCAATTCGACTGTTTCGTCACCAACCTCTTTGGCCAAGTCTTTATAGCGTTTTGATCGTTTAACCATCGATACTCTCGACTTTTCTTTCTACCGAACTAGCCTTCGACGACGATTCCCATGCTGCGCGCCGTACCTTCAATCAGACGTCGAGCATGTTGCAAGTCACGAGCGTTCAAGTCTTCCATTTTTTGCTTACAGATATCGTCAATCTGAGCAACCGTCACCGTTCCGACCTTAGTCTTATTTGGAACCCCCGATCCCTTTACGATTCCGGCGGCCTTTTTGAGCAGCGACGCAGCAGGAGGGCTCTTGGTGATAAAGTCGAAACTTCGATCACTGTATACGCTCACGACCACTGGAATCGGCGTACCGGCATATTCCTTAGTGCGATCATTAAACTGCTGGACAAATTGCCCCAGGTTGATCCCAAACTTACCAAGTGACGTACCGACCGGCGGAGCAGGAGTTGCCTGACCACCCGGCACCTGAAACTTTGCCGAACCTACTAATTGCTTCGCCATTTACCTATATCCCGACGGGCTAAACCGTTTCCACCTGCCAGTGTTCAAGCTCAACCGGCGTTGACCGATTGAAAATATTTATCACAACCGTAATGCGTCCATTCGCTTCATCGATGTTGTCGACATCACCTTCAAAGTTTTCGAAGGTACCTTCCTTGATCCGTACACGATCTCCGATGCGAAACGGAATTGCAGTTTTGATCTGCTCCTCTTCACCTTCTTCAGGGTCAGAGGACTTCACGATTCGCTCAACTTCGTGCGGAAGCATTGGCGATGGCTTTCCAGCCGCACCAGTGAAATCCCCAATCCCAGGAGTCTCGCGAACCAGGAACCACGTATCATCGTTGATTACCATGTGCGCGACAATGTAGCCAGGATAGAGTTTTCGCTTAACGACACGTCTTTTTCCGTTTTTAAATTCAGCAACGTCCTCCGTTGGCACCAAGATGTCACCGAAAAAACGATCCAAACCTTCAACAGCAACACGCCGCTTTAATGCATCACAAATAGAATTTTCGCGATTACTCTGAACTTTCAGAATGAACCAATCCATTCCGGCCAGTTCGTCATCCTCCTCCGCACCGTCAGCAACCTCCTCAACGGGGCCGCGTTTCGATGATGCACCTCCATCATCTTTACTGACGACTTCGGCGGTAGCCTCTTCGGCCGCTACGTCTTCCGCGCCAGCCGCATCCGCTGACTCTTCGACAACCGCGTCGTCCTGCGATTCGGCGTCGAGTTCCGGGCCGTCATCTTGAGTTGTCGATTCATCAACCACAGTAGACTCGCAGAATAGGGATCATCGAATCACACCGATGGCCTGGAAGATTGCTTGCCAGAGCACATCGAAACCAAACAGCAACGCTGCAAGGAAGAAAATTACAAATATGACAACAATGGCACTTCGGACAACCTCTTCACGGCTGGGCCACGACACTTTATTCAATTCACCTTCGACCGAGATCAGAAAATCCGCAAACTGAGGAAAGTTGACCAATCGATATGCGACCCATCCGCCGACCAGTAATAACGCGCCCGGAACAACATACTGAGCGGGACCGCCAAACTGCCCCATATATTCGAGCAGTTGCCAGCACCCCAAGCCCAACGCCAAAGCAATTGCTGCAAACGTCACCTGACGGACCAGCTTCCCTTGACTGGGCTTGTACACGCCAGCTTGGAATAGGTCCTGCAAAAACGAAGCTTTTGCAACATTCCCTTGGGTCGCCACTAGAGCACCTCATTTGTCATACGTGATTAAATAAAACCGAAACTACAGGGGCGGCGGGACTTGAACTCGCAACCCCCGGTTTTGGAGACCGGTGCTCTGCCAATTGAGCTACGCCCCTCTGTCTCGGTTTTTAGCTACTACTCGAGAATCTTGGTGACAACACCCGAACCAACCGTTCGACCGCCTTCGCGGATCGCGAACCGAACACCGTCGTCCATAGCAATCGGCTTGTGCAATTCAACGGTCACTTTCACGTTGTCACCCGGCATGCACATTTCTGCACCTACCAAATTCGCTGTGCCCGTTACGTCCGTCGTGCGGAAGTA
>JAGQPC010000492.1 GCA_020426925.1 Planctomycetales bacterium
TTCGTACAGTAAAACGTCATAGTCACGGAAGCGTCGGTTGAGATTGCGGAAATAGGCTTTGTCTGCAATGTGAACCGCGCCGATCAAATCAACGGTCACGCCGGATGTTGGTGACTTGTACGTAACCACGGAGGTATCGAGCGCGATCGGTTGCTTTTTGTCGTCGCGGCGAATGCGAATAAACTGAGGTTCGGTCAGCTGTTCGAGGACTGTAGATTTTTCGTTGGGCGAAAGTGAATCAGTTTCGGCGAGCGATGCGAGAGCCGCTTGCAGTTCAGCACGATTTAGTTTCTTGTCGCCATCGCGATCAAATTCACGGAGCAGCTCATCTGCAACGGTGTCGACGGGAGTCGAATCGGCGTGCAGAGTGGTCAACAGCAACGCGAGGAAAGAAAGTGCGATCAGAAATCGTGTAGACATTGAAATACCTTTTGTTAATCGCTAGCGTCTAGTACTTCGGTAGTGGAAGTCGCTAAACTGCCCTCAGTGGAAGCCTTAGCGTCAGGGATCTTTTTAGCAAGATCCACTACGGCTTGATTGCAATGCAAGCCTGCCTAGCAGCCAAAATCCTGTTCTCAATTACAAAAGATACCACTGACGGTAGAAAGTCAATGCTTCGCTGTGACAGCAAGCCGGCCTGCTGACGACTATTCACAATCGTAGCAGTTATTCGCAGCCGCAACCGAATTCTTTCGATATGTCATGTCTTGTTTCGAGGCAATTTCCCGCGAATTTCACTGTCCGAGTGATCTCCTGTCTCGATTCGTTGCCAATCCGCCAGACTTGATCGTCAAGCCCAACCAGCGTTTCGTCCAAGGCTGAAGGAGCCGCAATATCGGGACACGTGGAATTTTCCACAAGGTTGTCATTGGTTTCTTAAATTACCAGACACTCAGGACCGATACTATCCACACGAGCCAAACAGTGCGCCATGAATGGGGCGCCCTTGGTTGGCTCAGATGCTGTTTCAGGGAAAACCATTCCGACCACTATCGGGAATGAGAGAATGAGTCGAAGAACGCTGCTTCCATTTTTGATTGTTGTGCTTGGCGCGGCTGCCAGCACGAATGCTCAATGGTATGAGCCCGGGCAATCATACTTTGAACCTTTGGTCGAGTTCGAAGAATTCGACGCACTCGACACGGGGTATTTTACCGCTTATGAACGCCTCGTGTGGGCCGAGCATACGGAACGAGTCACTGTCGGTTCGCCAAACGCAATTCGCAGCCACATGGAACTACTTGGTCGAGGCGCGCCCGACGCAACAGGAATCGTTCGATATGTTGGCATTAACCCGATCGGACTACCGACAGCTCAAAACGGCCTAGGGCAAGTATTCCCCGATTTCGAATTTGATTCTGGCAACCGCTTTACCTTCGGGCACCGCGGCGATGGCGGTAGTTGGGAAGTCTCTGTCTTGACGCCATTTGAAATGACTCGAGACCAACTCTACGGCCAAGGATTCACCGGGCAGGACGGTACGGTAGGTGGCGCTGCAGTTACCGCAGCTGGAACTCCAATCATCGACGGAGATGGAGTCGAATTCCTCGATGGCACGGACGAAGGACAGCTTCCTGATAGTCAAACGCAACTCGTAAGCCCGTATCCCTTTGGGAGTGTGATGATACTCTTCGACTATGACGCAGGTCTGATGGATGGATTCATCGATTTGGCAGAAGCTCCAGGTACAAGTGGCGTCGCTATCGACGATACGACTGGAGACGGGTTTCTAGACGGTGACGGAGTCGCAGACGATCTAAACCAAAACGGAGTCAACGGTCCCGACTCAGTCGACGCAAACGGAGTCCGGCTAATCGATTTCGGCGATCTTGTCGAATTGCCAACGAGCTTCCGCTTGGTCGATGTGAGAAACATCCTAAAGACGTCCAGCATTGAGATCATGCGGTCGAAGCGTTTCCAGTCGCCTCGAAATGGCCGTACGGGCGCCGAGCTTTTATACGGTTTCCGCTACTTGGATTTCGACGACCAATTCTTTGTACGCGGTGAGGGCGGTGTTCTTGGCCGCAGCTTCTGGAATACAGCAATCAACAACCGATTGATGGGCCCACAAATTGGAGTCCGTTGGGTCAAGACGCATGGTCGTTGGGGGCTGACAGCTGACGCTCGCGGCTTGGTGGCAGTCAACGTCGAGAACTGGGAGCAAGACGCGTCGATCGGAGAGGATTTAGTTCCGTCTTCGAACAACCATCCGCTGTACTTTTCT
The DNA here is from genome assembly GCA_020426925.1 of Planctomycetales bacterium. Classification (GTDB taxonomy): domain Bacteria; phylum Planctomycetota; class Planctomycetia; order Pirellulales; family Pirellulaceae; genus JAGQPC01. The sequence goes on from JAGQPC010000492.1 coordinate 2,225, forward strand.
CCAACAGTGTCGCACCACGGAAGAAAGAAATATGAGTTCGCACCTATGGGTGAGTTGAAGTTGTCGTCAAGCTACCAGCTGACCAAGGGTGTTTCGCTCAACGTGGGATACAACGGCTTGTTTGCCACGGGCGTACGCCGAGCCTCAACGCATGTTCATTATCGCTTACCGAACATGGGATTCGTGGATGGGCGTACCGAGAATATACTCATCTCGGGTGTCAACTTGGGCATTACATTCGCCCACTAGAAAATCCCAATCCTGAAACAGATAACAGCAAAGCCCCGTCAGTCGACGGGGCTTTTTTAGTTTGGACACAGTAGCTTAAGCTTCCAGCTTGGCGGTTAGTGAGCGAAACGATCGCCGTCCAGCGCATTCTAAAGATGAAGGTCTTCCTGAACGAATTACACCAGCCTCCCACGGAAGAAGAGCACTAGCCCTCGTTGGCAACGACCATCTCGCGGATTTCTTCCAATTCTTCTGATAGACGATGTCGAAGCGGGCTTTCCAGTCGGAGCTGATCGATTAATCCGTCCGCTTTGTCAAGCAGATCAGGAGTAATCTCTGCGCCGGCTTGAAAGAGTTTTCGAAAACTAGATTGGATCTGCTGTTCGGTGAGCACGTTTGAGACCTCAAAAAATTGTACGTTCTTTTACCCGTAATGTTCTATTTTGAACGGAACCGAATCGTTTCGCAACACCTAATCTCGTCACTAACTCGCGTGTTGCGTTCCTCTATCATGACGTAGTTGCTTCAACGACTTCACGTTGCGCATTCTGTTCCGCGTTCCCAGCTTCGCTTTGAATCGCTTGCAGTTCCTCGGCAACTGCATCCACGGTCGTGCGTATCTGTTCCTCGGTGTGACTAGAAGTGATGAAAAACCGCAATCGAGCGGCGCTGTCTTCTACCGCTGGATAGAGGATTGGCTGCACGTTGATGCCGCGGTCAAACAGACGGCTAGACAACTGCAATGCGACAAGTGAATTTCCTGTAATGACCGGCACGACCGGAGTGTCTTTGCTATTTCCGGTTGACAGCCCTCGCTCTTTCGCCAGCTCCAAAAACAATTTGGCACGAGAAATACAAGTGCGAGCGCGTTCGGGTTCATCGCGAGCAAGCTGTAATGCCGCCAATGCTGCTGCTGCGTTAGGCGGTGAAAGTCCAACGCTGTAAACAAACCCAGGAGCGGTATACTTGAGGTATTCGACAACCTCGTTGCAGCCGGCAATATAACCGCCACAGCTTCCGAACGATTTACTTAAAGTACCCATCCACACATCGACGTCGCAGGCCGCAATGCCAAAGAACTCACCTAACCCTCGTCCGGTGTTTCCCATCGTTCCAATGGAATGGGCTTCGTCAACCATCAAAAACGCTTTATGGCGTTTCTTCACTTCGACGAACTTTGGCAAGTCCGGATAATCGCCGTCCATGCTGTAGACGCCTTCGACGATCACCATAACTCGGCGATAGTCGTTGCGGATTTCTTTGAGAATGTTGTCGAGTGTTTTCCAATCGTTGTGTGGGAACGGTCGGCGGCGAGCGCCCGACAGAATCGCGCCCTGAATGATACTGTTATGCGACAGCGCGTCGTGCAGAATCAGGTCGCCTGACCCGAGCAAGTGGCCGATAGTCGTTTCATTGGTCGAGTGGCCGCCAACAAACACGATTGCCGCTTCCGTTCCGATAAAATCAGCAATCTGTTGTTCGAGTTCAGCGTGAATCGTCTTTTCGCCAGACACCAGACGACTGGCCGAAACGCTCGTGCCGTAACGTTCGATCGCTTCCTTGGCGGCCTCGTTGACCGTTGGGTCGCCCGACATACTTAAGTAGTTGTAGCTGGAGAAGTTGATCATTTCGCGACCGTCGATTTTGGTCGTGTCGCAAGTGACCGCTTGATGCCGCTTGAAATATGGATTCGGCAAGCCGGTCGATTGCAGCATTTGCTTCGTACGCTTGAGCTGCGTGTACTCGCTCATTTTGTCGAAGCGGTAAAACTCTTCAGGAATCGAATCGAAGCGACGCTGCTGTCCCGAGTTCGTCCCGATGTATTCTTCGATGGCCTGAGCAACTTCCTGGCATGTCTCGATCTGCGGCAGCACATCTTCAGGAAGCTGGCCACCAAATTGCTCTTCAAGCTGAGCGATGATTTCCATCCGCTCCAACGAATCGAGTCCTAGTTCGACAATGTTCGTTTCAGGCGTGACAACCTTCGCGCGTTCCTCGCCAACCTGCTTCACGGTCGCGATTACTGCGTCAATGGCCCCATCGCTTGACGGTTGCGCGTCGCGAGACTCCGATTTCTTCTTAGAGGACCGTGGCGGGTCATCGGTCGCTTCGTCTTCAAGCCACGTGCAGACCGACGCGACCGTCAAAAGCGAACCGTCCTCGAACCCTCGGCGACACGCGTGCCGTTGGATCTTGCCGCTAGACGTTTTCGGGATCGAGCCCGATCGAACTAACACGATTGCTTCCGGCGGCAGTTCGTGTTCCATCGTTACGTCGCGGCGGATCGCGTCCATGACTTCGTTCCAGTCATCGTTTTCGCCGCGTTCCACTTCGCTCACGACAACCAGACGCTCTTGGCCCTCCGCTTCA
>JAGQPC010000493.1 GCA_020426925.1 Planctomycetales bacterium
TGTGGAGTTGCTGCGTTGGTTCGCCGCCGCTAAGCAGCTCGGTTCGTCAAACGTAGAAGTCGGACACAGATAAGCAAGCCCTCGATTATTTCGTCGAGGGCTTGTTTCGTTGTGTACGAAGTGGCTTTCTCAGACAACGCATTACGACGTTTAGTTCAGCACCCCAAAAACGGAAAACTGATTATCGAAATAGTTACGTCGATTGCGGGGCATAGGCATTGCGGCAGGTTGATCGAGCCTGTGGCGTCAAACTGTCAATCTGTCGACTGGTCACGACCGTGTGTATTCGTGGAATCGGTCTTTGAGCTTGCGCGTGATCGGCCCTGGCTTGCCGTCGCCGATGACGCGGCGGTCGAGCTTTACGACCGGGACGACTTCTGCGGCGCTGCCGGTCAGGAAGCATTCGTCGGCCGTGAAGATGTCGTGACGAGTCAAAGCAATCTCGCGGACGGTAATTTCGGCTTCCCTTGCGAGGTCGATAACCGCTTGGCGAGTGATGCCTTCTAGGATTCCTGCATCGATCGGCGGAGTCAGCAGTTCGCCGTTACGTACGATAAAGATATTGTCGCCCGTACATTCGGCGACTTCGCCGTTGTGGTTCAGCATCAGGGCTTCTTCGCATCCAGCTTGCAGGCCTTCAATCTTCGCCATGATGTTATTCAAGTAATTGAGAGACTTCACACGAGGGCTGAGCGCTGCCGGGTGATTTCGAATCGTGCTAACCGTGACGATCTCTAAGCCGTTTTCGTAGTACTCATCCGGATAAAGACTGATTTTGTCGGTGATAATTATGACCTGCGGATTTTGCGTGCGATTGGGATCGAGTCCCAAACTGCCGGCGCCGCGCGTCACAACAAGGCGGATGTAGCCGTCCGAAATATTGTTGGCTGCCAGCGTGTCGTTTACGGCCTTTTCCATCTCGTCCATGGAGATCGGAATCTCGAGCATGATGGCTCGCGCCGACTTCCACAGGCGTTCAAGATGTTCGCGATGCCGGAACACTTTGCCGTTGTAGCTTCGCATGCCTTCGAAGACACCATCGCCATACAACAGTCCGTGGTCGTAGACGCTAATTTTCGCGTCTTCTTTGTTGTACAGTTTTCCGCTGATGTAGATCTGTAGAGACATAACTGCGTCACTTTAGCATGGACGAGGAAAGAGAAACGAACGAGCACTCAGACGACCGATCAGACGTCTTGCACTTGGCCTTCGACTAACTGTACGACTCGATCCGATTGCTTCGCGATCGTCGTATCGTGAGTCACCATGACTATAGTGAGCTTGTATTCGTCGTTCAAGGACCGCAGAAGTTCCATGATTTGTGCGCCCGTTTGCTCATCAAGGTTGCCGGTTGGTTCGTCGGCCAGCAAGATTCGCGGTTTTGTGATTAACGCTCGCGCGATTGCAACGCGTTGCATTTCGCCGCCTGATAATTCTCGAGTCCGGTGCTTCAGCCGATGAGAAAGTCCGACAACATCCAACAGTTCGGTCGCTTCTCGTTTCAGCCGGCGCCGACTTCCCCAATACTTGAAGACACTGTTCCCGATCATCATTGGGAGTAGGACATTTTCGAGTGTCGTGAGTTCGGGCAGTAAGTGGTAAAACTGAAAAATCATACCGAAGTACTGATTACGCAGTGTATCACGACCTTTGCTCGGCAGATTGTCGATTCGGTTTCCCTCAAAGTAGATCTCGCCAGCATCCGGCGCGTCGAGCGTTCCCATCAGGTGCAAAAGCGTGCTCTTGCCTGAACCACTCTGGCCGATGATTGACGTGATCTTGTGTTGCTCGGCGGCGAAATCGACTCCGCGCAAGACAGGGATGATCACCTGGCCTTTTCGGTAGCTCTTCACGAGCCCTTTGGTCGACAGCAAGATTTCACCGGGCGATACGTCTGTACGAGGCGCCGGCGAACCTGATGGGCTAATTGTGAAGTGGGGACCGCGGAGCGGTTCTGCGCTGCCGTTGCTGCCGACGCTCGGTGCCGAGCGGTTTTCCGTTTTCGAGCTCGTGTCGAGTTTACTCATAACGAAGTGCCTCCACTGGATGCATGCGCGCTGCGCGAAGTGCGGGCAGAACGCTGGCCGTCACGGCGATTAGCATCGCGCCCACCGAAATCCAAACGACTGTAAATGGATTTACGATCGTCGGAATTTCTTGGAAGTAATAGATTGTTGGATCGAATACTTCACGACCCGTGATTGATTCGAGCAGCTCCGCGATCTTGTTGATGTTGGCGACAAACAGCAGCCCGGACACAGTACCGACTCCAGCACCGACAACTCCGAGCGAGAATCCGTAGCTCAGAAAAATCGACATCACACCCGAACGGGATGCTCCAAGCGATTTCAGAATGCCGATGTCACGAGTCTTCTCAACAACGATCATGAAGAACGTCGCCAAGATTCCAAATCCTGCAACGGCAATGATCAGGAACAACAAAATGTTGAGAATCGTAGTTTCCATTTGCACAGCGGCGAGGAGCGGTCCTTGCATCTCTTTCCATGTTTGAATGCTGTACGGAAAAAGCTGCGGCGGATATCGCTTGCGGAGTTTTTCGCAGCACTCCTCGAGACTTGCGCCATCACGTAGTTTGATTTGTATGGAACTGACAGCCGTCGCGCCCGATGCAGGGTCGATCATACCTCGATGTCGTTGCAGCGTTTCAATAGGAACGAACGCGAACGTGCTATCGTATTCGCTCATTTTGCTTTCGTAGAAATCAACGACCGTGAAGTTTGCGTTGATCGCTTGAGGTTTCGCGCCTGCAGAGGCGAACGTGACGATGACGTCGTCGCCCGGTTTGCTCATGAAAAAGTCGGCAACCTCGCCATCGGGCTTTCGGTGGCGAATGTTCGATATTGCCATTCCCAGCACGATGCCGTCCCAAGTGCTTTCAGTCGCATCGAATTGCTGAACTTCGTTTGCCTCTTGCGTGATGAAGGGACTTTCTTCACCCGGATCGAAATCGATGCTATCTTCGACTTCTTCGCCCGCTGCGATTTCGTCGGCTGGAATCTCGGGTTCGTGCGTGATTTCGAAATCGGCCGTCTCGGTATCCACTTGTTCCGCTTCGATGTTGACCGCAAGATCGTCATCTAGATCCTCACGCAGCATAGGCTGATCGTCACCAGCTGCTACCTGAGCATCATGAACGAACTGATCTTGCGGAGCTTCAGACTCTGCCTCCTCAAGGTGACGCTGCATTCTTTCGATCGACGCTTTCATACGCCGATAGGGCCATCCGGCATCGCCGATGCGCTCATCGAATCCCTTCTCTCGCAAGTCGAAACGCAGCTGTTTGCGATTTTCGGGATGCAGCAGGTATTGGCTGAAGTCGCCGACATCGCCGTACGTTTTTTCATCCACGCCAATCAGATTGATCTGTTTGCGCTGCCATTGACCACGAACGTTCATCGAGATGATCGCGGGCACGTGGACGGTCGTGGTGATTCCTTCGAGGTCATCACCGAGAATCTGCTTGATTTCCGCCTGGACGATTTCGTGATCTTCCATGCCGTCGGCCGAGTGCGCCTCGACGATAATGTCGGAAAGGATGCCGTGCAGACGCTTGTACATTTCCGACTGAAACCCAGACATCACGCTGTTGACGACGACCATTGTCGCGACGCCAAGCATCACGCTCACAATGGACGCCAGCGCGATGTAGCGAGAGCGCAGATACCGCAAACTCAAGAGCAGTTTATACATGGCCAATCCTTTGGCTGTGTTTAGTTGTCGGCGAAGCCGAAGAGCGTCGCTCGCTTTGCTATTCCATTAACTAAATGATTCCGGACGGAGCAACGGGAACAAAATTACCTCGCGAATCGACTGCGAATTCGTCAGCAACATCACCAGGCGATCAATCCCGATTCCCAAACCTCCCGCCGGAGGCATTCCGTTTCGAAGCGCTCGCACGAAATCGTGATCCATTTTTGCCATTGAGTCTTCGTCGGACAGTCCTTGCAATTGTGTGCGAAAAAGTTCTTCCTGCAAATCGGGATCGTTTAGTTCGGTGTACGCGTTTGCCAGCTCCATTCCTTTGATGAAAAGCTCAAACCGTTCAGCGATGTCGGGGTTATCTCGCTTGCGTTTCGTAAGCGGGCAGATGCTGGCCGGATAGTCGATCACGAAAACCGGACCGTCCAACGCGTCTTCGACTTTTTCTTCGAAGACTTCGTTCTTAATCACGTCTGGGTGACGACCTGCTGTTTCGATGCCAAGTGTTTTCGCCAGTTCTTCCACGGCAGCTGGATCGTTCGGATCGACTCCCGTGTTTTCGGCGAACAAATCGTTGTAACTTCGACGAGCGAACGGAGGCGTGAAGTCAATTTCTTCGTCGCCCCATGGCAGTTTATATCCTTTGCCAATGGCATCGATCGCGTTCACGATGATCGCTTCGGTCAAGTCCATCATCGTTTCGTAATTGCCGTACGCTTGATACACCTCCAGCATCGTGAACTCTGGATTGTGTCGCTGGCTGATTCCTTCATTGCGGTAGACTCGCCCGAGCTCAAACACGCGGTTCATGCCGCCAACGAGCAGTCGCTTCAGATGCAGCTCCAAAGCAATGCGCAGAAACAGATCAATGTCAAGCGCGTTGTGATGAGTTGTAAACGGTCGTGCCGCGGCTCCACCAGCGATGGAATGAAGTGTCGGTCCTTCGATTTCCAAATAGTCGTTTTGGGTCAGCGTGTCTCGAATCGAGCGGACGATTTTCGTGCGATCAACAAACGTGTCCATGACTCCGTCTGTGTACGTCAGATCGAGATACCGCATCCGCTGGCGTAGTTCGGGATCCGTCAGACCATGGTGTTTTTCAGGCGGAGACTCCAGCGACTTCGTCATGAAATGGAGCTTGGCGACTCGAATTGTGATCTCGCCCAACTTTGTTCGCATCAATGTGCCATCGACCGCGATGATGTCGCCAAGGTCAAAGCAATCCGAGACATTCCAATCGTCTTCGCCAACTTGGTTCTTGCCGACAGCAAGTTGGATTTGCCCGGTTTGATCGCGAATGTCGATGAACTTGAGTTTTCCCTTGTCACGGCTGAGCACAATCCGGCCAGCCGCACGAACCTCTGGCCCATGCAACTCACCTTTGCCCAATTCGGACATCCACTGCCGAAAATCGATATCTGAATCCGATTCCAAATCTGGCAAATCATGATTCGTTCCGTCTTCCGTCCGGAATTTCACTTCCACGATGCGACTGCGGATCTGCTTAATCGATGAAATATCGTCAAGCCGACCTCCCCACGGATCGACACCAAGTTCTTGCAAACGTCGAAGCTTATCGCGTCGTGCTTGATGCAACGGATCATTCGGCTCTGATTCAGAGTTGTTCGCCATAGTCAAATGAGCTTCGTGTTTGCTTTCTAAAGCGGCGAATCCCTTCGCACAGTTCATTAGGTTAGAGTAACAGTGGGGGCGTCGCGGCCTTCCGGGCCGTCTAGACTAGGACGCGGCATTTTAGCTGAACCCCACAGGTGGTCAATGTCAGGAACGCTAGCACGTCGTCGACAATTCCTCGGTGGAGCACGCACGTGAAAATCGTTGGTATCGCTGGAGGAAGCGGAAGCGGCAAGTCAACCATTTGTCAGCAACTCGTTCGCGCAGTCAACGCGCCGTGCGCTGTTATCACGCATGACAGCTATTATCGCTGCCTGAAAACGTTATCGCTGACCGAACGGCAAAACGTGAACTTCGACCATCCAGACGCTCTGGAAACTGAACTGTTGTGCCATCACATCGATCAACTTTGCGATGATGAAGCGATCGAAATACCTGAATACTGTTTTGCAACACATACTCGTTTGCCGAGCGGTCCGCGGATCTCGCCGAAACCTATTTTGTTCGTGGAAGGAGTGCTCACGCTGTGCAATACAAATCTTCGCGCGAGATTTGATGTTTCTGTTTTCGTTCACGCCGACGATACGACCCGGCTAGAAAGACGCAAGGCCCGTGACGTTTTAGAACGTGGTCGCACCGCCGAATCGGTGCTGCAGCAATGGGAGCAATCAGTGCTGCCCATGCATCAACGGTTCGTGGAACCGAGCCGCCATCACGCCGATGTTGTAATTGACAATCACGAAACGCCGAATCTGGAACCGGTGCTTCGAATTCTGCGTCGACTTCACGCCGACGACTGACGATTTGCGGTTCAAATTCTCACTCGAGTGCTTCAACTACTCTTTTCGCAGCTGTTTCTGCAGCGTGCACTCGCTGGGGGATTCCGACTCCGTCCAGCGCGTTGCTTTCGATTTCCAGACCGGGGTGTTGTGACAACCGTTTGCGAATCGAGTCAACTTTGTCCAAATGCCCGATGTGATATTGAGGCATCGTGTCGGTCCACCGCTGAACGAAGATATGATTTGGACTTCCAGTCACACGCAAAATGCTTTGGACTTCATCGATCGCAAGCTGGATCGATTCGGCATCATCCAAGGTTGCTAATTCTGGCTGAACGGCACCACCTATAAAGACTCGCAACAAGTGGTTCTGCGAAGTCGCTCGGCCGGGATACTTCATACTCGAAAAACTTATCGCGATACACTTTCGCCCTGCGATGATCGGAATCACACAACCAAATGCATCGAGCGGTCGACGGAACTGGTCCTGAGAATACCCCAGGCACACGACCGTCGAGCTCGCGTGCTCAATTGAGCTGAGTTGACTTGCCAGCTCGTCGTCTAGCTTGTGAACTAACCGGCTAGCAACCATCGACGGCAGGCAGCAAATCACGCCATCAAAATTCTCGTTGGTACCGTCGGCGAAAGATATTTGCCATTTGGAATCCGCACGGGAAATTCCCGTCGCGGCACGTTGGAAGTTGATCGATGTTGGATCAAGCTGACGAGCGAGCGCGTCGATCAGCGATGACATACCTCGCTTTGGAGCCAGGAACTGACCATAACGCGCACCTGATCCGCTGAGTTTGCTTGAAGCGTTCGCGTTTCTGACGGCTTCGCGTCGCGCGGCTGCAGTCAAGCTGCCCGCGGTTTGTTCCATCTTTGCGAATTGAGGCAGCGCCGCCTTCATGCTCAGTTTATTCGCATCGGCCGTGTAGATTCCTGCAACCAGCGGTTGAACGAGTCGCTCAAAAGCTTCTTTGCCCAAACGCCGTGTGGCGAAAGAAGCCAAGCTTTCGTCAGGGATGCGGTTAGGATCACCGTTCACGCCCGCGCGGAGTGTCGGAATAAACGGCTCCGCTGCCAGGCGGAACTTGCCCGGCCACGAAAGCAGGCTTGATCGAAACACCGCGCCGATGTCACTCGTTTTCATTAATTGAAAACCGTCGGGAATGGCATGAAGTTTCCCTCGCAGCCAAATGAGGGCTCGACGATGTTCTTCGTTCGGAGCAATGATCTCGTGGTCGAATCCGATTTCGTGGCACAGGTCGTTTGCCCAGGGCGCGGCAGCGTTGGAGATGAAATTGTCGGCGCTTTGTTCGACTAAGTACCCGTTTTCCTCACGCGTGCCCAGCAATCCTCCGAGCCGGTCACTCGATTCAAACAATTTGACTCGCCAATCCGGTTTACATTTCGACAAACGATAGGCAGAGGTCAGGCCGCAGATGCCTCCACCTAAAACAGCGATCTTTCGTGACAGATTCATTTCATTTGTCGTTCAGCTCGAAGTCATGAAGTGCCAATAGAATGGCTCGCCAGGGTCGACACCCCGGCATACAAACGTGGGCGTCTGTGACATAATGTACATACTAAGGAATTCTGTTCCGTTTGGTCGACCCACCCGCGTCCGTACCGAGGAGCCCTGACGCTTGAAGATCGGAAACACCGAAATCGTTGACACGTTTGCCGAAGCGTTCGGCATGAAGTTCACTCGGCTGATCATCACCGCACACGACGATTATTGGCTTGACGCTGCTTTGCGAGAATTCACAGGCTACAGTTCGTCGGTCATCGCGTGTGATTTAGAAATCGGCTGCGAACGCATGCTTTCGTCGGAGGAAACACCAGACGGGCGAATTGGCGCGTCCGTTTTGGCATTTGGTTTTTCTACCGATGCGATCGCGAAACATGTTCCAAATCGCACAGGTCAATGTCTGATGACCTGTCCGTCGACTGCCGTTTTCGATGGTTTGCCAGATTCTGAATCGTCCATTCCCGTTGGAAAGCACATTCGTTTTTTTGGCGACGGGTATCAAAAGAGCAAGCTTGTTGGCGGACGTCGCTTTTGGCGGATCCCGGTAATGGATGGCGAGTTTCTAGTCGAAGACAAAGCCGGAATTGGAAGCGGAGTTGCCGGCGGAAACATCATCATCCAAGCCTCATCGCTCGATGCTGCACTTGCGTCCGTGCGTCGAGCAACCGAAGCGATGACTGGGCTTGACGGCGTGATCACTCCGTTTCCCGGCGGAGTCGCTCGCAGCGGAAGCAAAGTTGGGTCTCGCTACAAAGCACTTCGAGCATCGACGTCCGATTCATATTGCCCAACGCTGAAAGGGCGAGTCGAATCGAACCTGTACGATGGCGTCAACTGCGCGTTGGAAATCGTCATCGACGGCGTCAGCGAGGAATCAATTACGGCCGCCATGAAGGCTGGATTGAACGCGGCTGCGGGCGATGGCATTATTGCGATCGGTGCCGGCAACTACGGAGGAAAACTCGGGAAATTCCACTTTCATCTGCATCAGATTGCAGGTTAGGTCGATGGTCGCGCCGTGCCGATTAATCGAATTTTTGGGCCACTACGAAACGTTTCTTGACGGCTGCCTGAGAATTGCCGTGGCAATCACACTTTGCGTTTTATATCTAGTGTATTAGAAGATAACGCTTGAATCTTGGACGATTTCAAATCATCACCGTTCGCAACACGACTGAGTAAATCTATGCACAAGTACATAGTCATGAGAGCACAAAACTACGGAAAGGGCACGCAGGCACGGATGCTGCAAAAAGCGATTCCTGGATTGGTGCACATTTCCGTTGGCGATATCTTCCGCTGGCACATGGCCAATCACACGAAACTTGCCGCTCGCATCCATCGCATTACGAGCGCCGGGAATCTTGTCGACGACGAAATCGTGGAAGAGATCGTCAAGCATCGACTTGGCACGCACGATTGGAACTATGGGTTTGTACTGGACGGATTTCCTCGCAGCCGCCACCAAGCCGAATTCTTTTTGGAGAGCTTTGACATCGATGCCGTAATCCACATCGTTGTTTCGGACGAAGTCGTTCACAAGCGAGTCATGTCACGCAGGCTCTGTAGCGGTTGCGGGCTGGACTACAACCTCATCTATCATCGCCCTGCCGAAGACGGCATCTGTGACGTATGCGGCGCACCTCTTGAATCTCGCATCGACGACACTCCTGAAGCACTGAGCACACGGCTGAAGGAATATCACGAAAAGACAGAGCCGGTATTAAACCTGTTTCGTCGAAAAGAGTTAGTGCTCGACGTCGACGGCGAAAAAGACTCGGAGCACATCCACGCACAAATCTGCGAAATGCTGAAGCTGTCGTCGTTGGCAAAGTAGTAGGAGCCGTTTGGTAAACAAATGCCGCCCCGCGATAGCTATGACCCGCGTTGACAAGCGGCAGTCAGAACGCAAAACCCAAGTAACGCAGTAATCGGTGAGACTGGTTCAGGCACGATAGCAACGATTGCGTGTGGACTTTCTTCGAAGCCGCCTTCCTGGAAAGCGAATACAAGATCGCGTGACGTGAAATCACCGTCTCCATTCCAGTCGCCGTCCGCCCAAGACGAATTTCCAGCGATATCATCCTCGTATTCGGCAGCCTCAAACACCAAAACCAAATCAGAACTGTCAAATACTCCGTTCACGTCGGAATCGCCAATCGGAAAACCAGCCAGATTTTTCAACCAAAACTGTCGATCTTCGCTGTCGACAACACCGCTGCCGTTTGCGTCGAATCGAATTGATGGAGCACGAAGACTAATCTGTTCTGTAAGAAGGTCGATATCTCTTGCATCAAGCACGCCATTTCGATCGTAATCGTGTGCGTTTGGTATCGTAGTTTCTGACAAGTTGGTAATCGCTGCGCAAGCAAAGTTGAAATGTCCTTCCCGACCGCGAGAGACCGAGAACTGCACCGGTCGAAACACCCAAGGATCGACAGCGTAGTAAATTGGACCGATGACCGACGGCGCGATATCGTCATTATTGTCTAGGTCGTAATGAAAGAAAATCTCGTTTGACTCAGGAAAATATTCGACAGCCAGCACTACGTCAGTTCCATTCTCAAAGATCGATCGATCAGCCGCCCGCCGAACTATCGTCGTGCCTTGCGGATCTCTCGAATCATGCGTGGTGACAAGCTGTACGCCTCTCTCGTTGCTGGGCGAAACGAAGACAGAAATTGCAAAGCCACCTACCCTGAACCTTATCGCCGGTTCCTCAAAGCTGGTAATGTCAGTGTTACCTAAACGCACATTGGCCAGTTGAATCTCATTTCGGTAACTGTCGCAGCAGCCTTCCACAGTTCGTGAAACGACTTGCTGGTAGGCATCTATAGTGGTTGCCAACAACAGACTTCCATCGACAAAAGTTGCCTCACCTGGAACGTTCCAAAACGGGTTGTGCAACCCGGTTGCAGGACTGCCAATGGCCTGTGACTCAAACGGCCCGGTTCCGTCAAAAGATTCGACGAAACGCTCCTGTTCAGCCGCGAGAACGCCCGAACACGGCAAGCTGAAATGCAGCGAGACCGAGACGATAATCACCAGCAATGAGGCAGATTCTTTGTTGGGTCGAGTCGGACTAATCATGGCGGACTACAGATGTCGGACATTGTGATTTGGAAATGCGATTATAAACCAACGACACAGATTTCTACGCAAAACCTTTGCGAATTTGCGCGAGAAGAAATATTTCAGCGGATGACGCGATCAGTGCGTTCCGCTTCGCTCACGCACGCTACTTTGCTACGCGGAACTTGCCAGCCTCGAATGGATCTGCATCAGTCGCCGAGCTGTGACTTGTCGCGAAGAATGTGATGGTAATGCTGAGCGAATCGATGAGCTTCGTCTCGCACGTACTGCAATAATCGAAGTGCGTAAGCGTGGCGGCTTAAACGGAGCGGTTCGGATTGCCCGGGGATGAACACTTCTTCGTCACGTTTGGCAAGCGAAATCACTGTCGGCGGGACAATATCGCGTTCGGCAAACGCGGACATTGCGGCGTTCAATTGCCCCTTTCCGCCGTCAATCAACAAGATGTCTGGGAACGCCTCTTGCTCATCCAGCAATCGTTGGTAGCGCCGTGCAACGACTTCATGAATGCTGCGAAAGTCGTCGATGCCAGACACATTTCGAATCTTGTAGCGGCGATATCCTGGTTTGAACGGCATGCCGTCAATGAACTGCACGAGGCTGGCGACGGTTTGGTTCCCACCCAAATGCGCGATATCGACGCCTTCGATGGTTCGAGGTTGCTCGTCGAGTTTCAAAACCTTCTTCAGACCAGCGAGCCCTTTTTTTGGATCGATGTAAAAGACTTCTGGCTG
>JAGQPC010000494.1 GCA_020426925.1 Planctomycetales bacterium
CAAGGTGACGTTGTTGATCGGATTGGGCTCGAATCGTGTAGCAAACGAATCCCGAGGTACGCCTCCTGGACGAGGCGAGGCACCTTCCTAATCGTTTTTTATAATCGCTCGTTTGATGTCGACATCGTCGAGGTGGATCGAAACGGCCAACTGCTGTGGTTTCTGCCAGCGTCTGTAGATTCGATAGGCATCCCCGGCAGCGCTGAGTTGTTGCCATCGAACAACATTTTGATCGCCGATGCGTTCCGCCACGTGGCAATCGAAATCGACCGCGATGGCAATCTCATTTGGGAATACGGCAAGACAGGCAGCCCGAGCAACGATCGGCAACATTTATCTAGCCCCAATTCTGCACGATCCGCGTCCGATGGTCACCGTCTGATAGCCGACACTCGAAATCACAGGATAGTCTCGATCGGTCCTGACAATCGCGGAACCGTAGTCGCACTCAGAGATGGGCTTTCTGACCCAACGTACATTGAGGAACTCTCTGACGGCCACTGCCTGATCTGTGATACGGGCAACTCGAGAGTCCTGGAGGTGGGGACGGACGGTGACGTCGTTTGGGAGTACGGCAATATCGAAACATCGCAAAGGAAGTTGTCATATCCCCGATCTGTCCAGCTAGTTACACCTGAACAGTATCTGGTTGCGGATACTGGTAACGATCAAATCGTCAGAACGTGCAACGGTGAAATGGAGCGATTTCCACTACAGCGTCAAAACTCACTGTTTTGGCCTCGTTGCGTTCGCCCGCTTGCCGACGGTGGACTGCTCATTGCAGATTCGCGGAACGGACGAATTGTCGAGTTGTCGGCCGACGGCTCTGAGCGACGTCAAGTATCTGCGCTCCAGGGTGATCTCTCGCTTGAAGATCCACACGATGTCCACCTGCTGCCTAATGGTCACCTGCTGATCACCGATTCACCACACAACTTGGTTCTGGAAGTTGACTGGTCTGGCACGATTCATCGAGCGATCGGTGATGAGGGCGCACTTCGGCTGAAAGACCCGCATAGCGCTCAGCCGCTCCCGGACGGAGCCGTTCTGATTGCGGACACAGGCAACCACCGGCTCATTTTCGTGACGCCAGAAGGAAAACTGGCCAGCGACATGAAAGAGATCACGTCAAGTTCTGGTAATCTCCGACTACACCATCCGCGTTACGCGGAACTATCGCCAGATGGCACACTCGTCGTGTGCGACACGGGCAACAATCGCGTGTTAGGTGCCACACCGTCAGGAAGTTTCCTTTGGGAATTCTGGCAAGTGCCAACTCCGTGGCGACCTCGCCTGAACCAACCTCGATGGGCAACTCTTGTCGGCCCCGACGAACTGCTGGTTTGCGATCATTTCCACCATCGCGTGGTTCATGTCCGTCGAAACGCGACCGTGAAGGCGTAGTCAACATGTCGCACGTCCGAATCGCGATTGTCGATCCTTATTCGTCCGGTGCGTTGCTGGCCGACTCACTTCGAACTGAGCATGTGGATATGCTGGCGATTGAAAGCTCGCCCAATCTTCCGTCGGCGATGAAGTCACGATTTGACCCGAACAATTTTTGCGAGGTCGTCCGGCATCGAGGCGATTTGGAGAAAACGCTGGCCCGCATCTCGCCGTTCCAGCCAACGCACGTAATCGCCGGTTTTGAATCGGGGGTCGAACTAGCCGAGTGGTTAAGCACGAAGTTAGGCCTGCCGACAAATGAAGCACGCCTCAGTAAAGCCCGACGAGACAAATGCCTGATGGCTGAGGCGGCAGCGCAGAGTGGGCTGCGTATCGCCAAGCAATTCCACTCAGATAACGTAGCTGACTTGGAAGCTTGGACTCGTCAATCGTTGGATTGGCCCGTTATCGTAAAGCCAAACCGTAGCGTTGCATCTGACCACGTATTCCAATGCCGGTCGATTGACGAGGTTCGACGATCTGCCGAATCAATCTTTGGCAGGCCCAATGTCCTTGGCAATGAGAATCACCGTGCTCTGGTCCAGGAATTTCTGAGCGGCGTTGAATATGCGGTTGATACAGTCAGTTGCGATGGAAAGCATAAGTTGACAGCCGTCTGGCAATACGAACGTCCACAAGACAATTCGAGGTTTGTGCCTTACGATGCGATGCGACTGCTGCCGTATGCAGGAACTCGTCAGTCAGCGTTAAAGGCCTACGCGTTCCGGTTGCTCGATGCTTTGGGCATACGCTTTGGTCCTGCACACTGCGAACTGATGTGGGTGGAAGATAGTCCAGTCTTAATTGAAGTCGGTGCGCGGATGAGCGCCGGTGTCAATGCGAAACTCAGCAGTATCTGCGGAGGCATCTCGCAGCTTGATGAAACGATCAGCGTGCTGCTCAATCCTGACCACTTCTCTCAGACATTATCTGACACACCACATTTGCAAAAATTCGCGGCCAACGTGTTCCTGATGCCTCACCAACCTGGGAACCTGGTACGGACACGTCACCAGGAGCAACTCGAAAACCTTCCGACATTGCACACGATGTCAATCGCGACACAAGTCGGCGCACACATAGAACGCGTCGCCGGTCTCGTGACGCTAGTCAGCGAAGACCGTCACATGATCGATCGGGACATCGCGACGATTCGTCGGCTCCAGGAAGATGGTTTTTTTGACACCGAACCAGAATTGTCGGCATGACTAGCCCAACCACATCCAGCATTGAGGAAACGACAACGTGAGGTCCGATTCGCAGCCATACGAAGGACTATTGTCCCACTACCCAAACATCGAAGATCACCGCCCCGCACTGAAGGGAATACTCGAGGAATTCGGGACGCCGATTCTTGCATGTGATCGTGAGATCCTGATCGATCGCTACCAGAGTCTCTCGAATAGCCTGGCCGACCACTGGGGAAAGCATATCATCGGCTATTCTTTCAAAACTAACTACTTGGTGGCAGAAAGCCGTGTCTTGCAGAAGCAAGGGGCATGGGCCGAGGTCGTATCAGGTCGCGAATACGAACTGGCGTGCCGCTTAGCATTCCCTCCGTCTGAGATTATCTACAACGGTCCGTACAAAGACGACAGCTCGCTGTTTTCCGCACTCGCCAACAATTCGATCGTCAACATTAACGATCACGACGAACTTGATCGCGTGATCGCGCACGTTGCTGGCAATGACCGCCGACACAAGATCGGCATCCGTGTCACGTCGGATCTTACCAGATTGGGAATCAGTCGCTTCGGATTCTCTCTGGAAAATGACGAGGCTCGTGACGCTGTGCGCAAAATCGACGCGTGTTCGGCGTTGACTCTGGTCGGCCTGCACACACATCTGTATGGCGACACCGACGATCCGGAGCTTTACGCTTTGGCTGCAACCAGAGTCGGCCAGTTTGCTAAACACGAAATAGCCAACTATCAGAACTCCCTCGAGTTTATTGACATGGGAGGCGGCTTTCCCGCACACAGCCCTAAGCCCAAGAGTCGGCAGGAATGGAATCCTCAGCCCATTGACGTCTATATTAAGCACATCGCGGAGTCGCTAGAACAGTTCTTCCCGAACCAAGCTTCAAGGCCGCTGCTGATCGTCGAGCCCGGCCGTTACTTGACCTGTGACGGGATCATCTTTGTAACTCGCGTTGTTCATGTGAAGGAACGATTCAGCAAGCAACTGATCACTTGCGACGGTAGCCTGTCGATGGTACCTCTTACTCACTATTGCCCCCAGATCATTCGGTTGTTCGGACCGGACTTGAGTCGGCGTCAAACGAAAGAAGTGCCGTCGATCATTCAAGGTGCAACATGCCGCGAGAACGACTTACTGTACGATGGAGCATTTGCAGAAGCGCAAGTAGGAGACTACCTGATTCACTTTGCAGCAGGCGCCTATAATTCGAATCTTAGCCCAAACTTCATTTTTGCCGCCCCTGAAATGAAGATGCTGTAACTCCATTCTACAACTGGCCTGAACCGTGGCGACTTGGCCGTCGTGCGCATGACCCCATGGCAATGCATTTAAAAAAACGATGGATCGATCGCCGAGTCTACGAATACTTCGCGGTCAACGTTGCTCCCTACATTGGCTGGCGAGATCCGATTTTGGTTTACCAGATGGGGAAGGTAGGATCGTCATCGATTCGCAATTCGTTGTTTCGTTGCCGCGACCCGCGCACGAAGCTTGTGCTGATGTCGCACGAGTTCTTTCCGATCCGCGATCGTGACCTGACGCGAATCAAAATCGAACCAGAGTATTGGGATTATGTGGTCGAGGAATTTGAACAGGACAAGCGGGCATTTGAGAGTTTTCCGGACCAAAAGCGTCGAGAATGGCGACGGCGTGAAAAGTTCTATTCGGAGAGAATCTACCGCGTTTATGTAAAACCCGGCCATCGACTGCGAGTCATCACTCTCGTGCGAGAACCGATTGCAAACAACGTCTCCATGTTCTTTGAACTATTTGACTGCTACGCAGGCCATCCATTCGGCGAATCCACGCTAAGCGTCGATGAGATGATTAATCTGTTTCTTGAAAAATATGTGCATGGACGCCCTCTGATTTGGCTGGACGCAGAGCTAAAAACAACATTGGGTGTTGACGTGTTTCAGCACGAGTTCTCTCCTGAAAAAGGATTTCTGCAGATCACTGAAGGGAATGTCGAGCTGCTCGTACTGAAGTGTGAGCTGGACGATGCAGCCAAAGCCAGTGCAATCGCGAGTTTCCTTGGACTTGACCAGTTTGAGTTGGTTCGGAGCAACGTCAGTAGTAATCGCACCCACGCGAACGCATACGCAGAATTCAAGCAAACCATCCGTGTACCTGATGCTTTGCTAGATCAGATGTACGAGTCCAAGTACGCGAAGTTTTTTTACTCGGATTCAGAAAGAGCCAAGCTCCGCGCACGCTGGAGTGGTCGTAATCTCCGAGACGGGTAAATGCAAGTTTCTGTGGTTGCAATGAACACCGGAACCAGAATCCGGGCTCGCGACTTCGGCCATTCTACTGCACGTCTTGCTTTCAGGATCCGTCGGTTAGGGTTGACGCAGCGAACCTAGCGGGTACATTATGGACGTACAGGTCCATATCTCTACTGCATGTATGGGATGACCGATCGTGCAAGACTGCCGGGCGTCGGTTTGGCGCGCAACACATTTCAGGGTTGGAGTAGCGCAGTGTGTATTTGTGTCAGCTGAGTCCTCGCCGAGCGACTTTCTCACGGATTGTCGCCCAATGTTGGGCGTCTACAGATCTCTGTTTTTGGAGGTAAATCAATGGTCCGTTTTCTTTCACTAATCTCGTTTACTGACCAAGGAATTCGTGACGTTGCCAAATCAATTGATCGGGCGGAAGCCTTTCGGGCCGATGTGGAATCCAAAGGCGGAAAGGTGCTTAGTCAATATTGGGGAATCGGAAGTGTCGATGGTTGCGTAACGTTCGAATGTCCTGACGACGTCACGGCAGCCTCACTGCTGCTGTCTCTAGGCAAAAACGACAATGTTCGAACGAGTTCAACACGCATATTCACTGCGGAAGAATTTGCGGCCGCGGTAAAGACCACCTAGGCCTGCGGCAAAAAACATAGGTTTGCAAACCTGATGGTAACGGTATGTCGTCGTGGCTACGAGAATCCGTAAACCTGAGCGTACACATCGACACGATCACGCCTGCCTCTAGCTCACCGCCGCCCGCCTGGGCAAGCCGCTTCCTGCTCCACTTCGTCGAACCGCCTAGTGCGGAGCCGCATGTCCGGTGGTGTGGAGAGGGCGGTCAGCGATGGCCGTCGTTACCCGATTAATTGGCCGTAGTATTGCCACCACGAGACAACTCGCGGAACAGTTCTGTCTCCAACGCATGAAGCCGTTCCGCCTTGCCGTGTTTGTAATCTTTGAACGGTTTCCAGAACCGATAAGTTTTCGCCCAGCGGAAGGGACGAAACACGACAATCAATGGATTGAATTCGCGTGATCCGCCAAAGAATCGAAGCACCAACACGGGCAATGAAAACCATTTCCAATTTCGGCGATTCGACCAGTTAATAGTCACCGATGAGGCGGGCAGTCGTGGGATGATATTGCGTTCGATGTATTCATGCCAGTTAGGGCTATCTGAGTACACGAGAAGCACATTGACACCGCGAGTGCACCAACAAATCCAAACGACCAGTTGCAGCACGAAACCGCATGCGAAGTAAGTCGTGACGAGTAGCGGAACCAGAGGGAGCAGCAGCAAGACGAGGACGACGGCCAGCGGTAGGCGCACGATGAATGGCAACACGCGCCGTTTACGATCATCCTGTGATTGCATGTCTGTTTAGGCCAATGAACGGATTAAATCACCGTGAACGGCTCCATGACTGTCCATTGTAATACACCGCGCAAGCCGTTCTTCGGTGGATTTTGTGTACGCCCGGCACGGGGCGTAGTGTATTAGGGCGTGAGTCCCCTGTACGAATTTGGTCTCAAGGAGATCAGTATACCAAATGATTGCTCCGATTGACAAAGTACTAGATGAGGCGGGCACCGACGCGCCAGCGTTGGTCGGCGGAAGGGCGACCGACCGTGGGGAGGAAGCCTGCGAATGCGTCGTTAAGCTGACAAGAGTCCTCG
>JAGQPC010000495.1 GCA_020426925.1 Planctomycetales bacterium
GAAATCCCACCCGACGGAATTTGGGTAGATCTTGGAGGCGGTACTGGCTCCAACCTCGAACATCTTGGGAGCCGGATTCGTGATCTCAAACACGTCTACATTGTCGATCTAAGTCCTTCGCTACTCGCAGTGGCGCGTGAGCGCGTCGCAGCAAACGGTTGGACGAATGTCGATGTCGTACAAGCGGATGCACTTGACTTTCAATTGGCCGATGATGTGGATATTGTCACGTTTTCGTATTCGCTGACGATGATTCCAGATTGGTTTACCGCGATCGAACATGCGAGAACAATGCTCCGACCCGGCGGTCAGATCGGCGTCGTAGACTTCTATCATTCTCGAAAGTTTCCGGCTGACGGAATGAAGAAGCACAGTTGGCTTACCCGCACATTCTGGTCGCTGTTGGTGAGTCGCGACAACGTATTCCTTTCGCCAGATCACTTGCCGTTTCTGCAAGGCCGTTTTGAAACAATATACCTCCGAGAAGACATGGCGAAGGTGCCGTACGTGTTATGGATGCGAATTCCGTTCTATATCTTCGTCGGTCGTCTTCGTGGCAACGACGCCTCTGCGACTCAACAAGATACGTAGTCGTGGATCGGGGCGGAGCGTCAGCGATACTTCTGGACGAACTTGAGTTTCCCAAGACCAGTCTGCCAAGCCAAAATCAAACTTTTGGGCCAGCAGGGCAAGTATCAGCGGAAGTTCGCACTTCGCCAATTGCCCGCCGACACATTGCCTTGGCCCACCCCCAAACGGTGTGAATGCAATCGCGGACTGGTGATCGACCGTCAACCAGCGTTCGGGATGAAACTCCCTTGCATCCGCATGCCATTGCTCATCGCGACAGACGAACCACTGGTTTAGCAAAACGGTGGTTCCCTTCGAGAATGAGTAGCCATCCATCGAAAAGGACTCGGTGGATTTCCTGCCAATGATGTACGCCTGAGGAAATAACCGCATTGACTCCTTCAAGACCGCATTGAGGTATCGGAGCTTCGGCAAGTCACTTACTTTGGGAGGCCGCCCCTGCAACGCCGCGTCGACTTCTTGCCGAAGCCGTTCGCGAACTTCATCGTGCGTCGCCAGCAGATACCATGTCCATGAGAGAGTATTCGCTGAAGTCTCCGTGCCAGTCAGCAACCATGTCGCCAATTCGTCGCGAAGAGGATACGTGACGGACAGTTCCTGTGACAGAAGTAGGAATAGCAATGTGTTTGGATCGGCTGATTCGCGACCAGCTTCAATCTGCTCGCTAATCACTTCCCACCATCGTTTCATTGTCTTTTGAATCCGTCGGTTGCTTTCTGAGGGAACCCAGAGTGGCCATGACAGCGGATTCCGAATGCTACTTGCGAAATAATCCATGAATGTGCGAAGCGCACGATAGATGTCGTCAAATACATCCGGGTTCGTCGTGCCAAGCGTCGTCCGCAGCCGAATCGCCAATGCGAGTTCCATCATGGTCGCTTCGAGGCTCGCGGTCTTTTCTGACATCCAGCCGTCACAGATCATCGATGCGGTCGCCACAACCGTATCGCAATGACGATCGAGCCGAATGCCATTGAGTGCCGATTGAAGTATGCGTCGTTGCCGCTGCCAGTCACGACCCTGCGCGCCGAAAACTCCGTTCCCGAATACGCTGCTGACGAGGCGTCGAAACCGTGGCGATTTTTCGAACTTCTGGTTATCGGTCGACAATACTTGCTCGAACCATCGAGGATGGCTCAGCAGCAACACGCGCTGTCCGAGGAAACGAAGTGTCGCGAGGTCGCCACACTGAAGCGGTACGGAATCTAGCAAACGAAGCACGTTTGACCGGACTTCAGCGATGTTTCCCCAAAGCCAGTGACCCGGTGGGCCTGGAGGATGTCTACGCACGGGGAACGGACTCCACCTGCGATTCTGCGCTAGACTGTTTAAGTTCGTTCGACATGACGTGATGCACGACTTTGCCGACAAAGTCACAGATCGTTTGGCCAGTCGGACGCAAAAAGTGATCGGCACGCCACACAGGATAGATCGCTCCGGGCCAGCGAGTGAGATCGCCCAGCATGATTCCGATCCCGTCACTGGGGCCTCGTGGAGTCAGCCGCATGTGGCTGCGTTTGCTGTAGCGGTAAGTCAGATCGTTCGTGAGCGGAAAACCTACGATCCGGAACGCTGTCATGTGTCCTGGGATAATGACGTCAAAGTTGAGCATCGTACCGGGG
This sequence comes from Planctomycetales bacterium, assembly GCA_020426925.1. Classification (GTDB taxonomy): domain Bacteria; phylum Planctomycetota; class Planctomycetia; order Pirellulales; family Pirellulaceae; genus JAGQPC01. The sequence continues at coordinate 2,214 of JAGQPC010000495.1, forward strand.
CCCCGCCGCAGTTCCTGTAATGTCGAAAATCGATAGCCGCGGCGCCAGTGAAACCACGACCAGAATCTCGCTCCGAGGTTTGAGATTGTTCGGTCCAGCAGCCATGTCACCCACTCGCTTCCTTCAAGCAAACCGGACGCGTCGATCCAGACTCGCACGTTTCGGAACGCAGTCGGATTCTGTTTGAGGGCGAGCTTGGTTTCAGCTCCTCCTTTGCTGAGCGAAACCACAATCGTCGGTTCACTCACAGCAGACAACCATTCAACGATGACGCCCGCGTTGTCATGCAATGGACCGAAGCTTGCAGTCGGGATGATCTCGGCCGCAAACCCGTGTCGCTGAAGTTCACCGTAGACGCAATTCAGGCATTCCCGACTGTCTCGACTCTCCTGATGCAAGCCGCCGGGAACGATTCCGATGCGAAATTCGGCCACGTCATGTTTGGGGATGCCATCTGTATCGCATCGTTCAAGCCTGCGAATCGTCGGGCCATGTTCTGATGAGTGCAGCAGCCGTGAATAAAGCAGGGCAGTGGCGAAGTCGATGCCTTCTTGTTGGGCGATCCCAGCCAGTGTGTTCTGATCAAGCTCTCGCCAATTGCGGTGTGACGCCCATTGGACAACACTCGCTAGCAACTCTTTCTCGTTGGACGCACATTGATTGAAGGTCACGGCGCTGCCCCTTAGGAAGACTGAGCAGCGCCCTTACGGCGAAGGAAGAGCGAAGCCCCCAGTGCTCCCAAAACGAGGCCGATGACACCTCCGATTACTCCCGAGGTCCAGCGTGTGAAGCCGTCGTATAGTGTGATGACTTCATTGTCGAACGCGTTTGCAGAACAGTGGAAGTTCACCACTAGCCATCGATCGTCGAACTTCGCCAGCGTGACAGACCAGACGCTATCAAGTGAAATCGAGGTTCCGGCCGGTTTCGTCAGGGAGTAGATGTCGTTCATTTTGCCAGTCGAAACAACGACCGTGTCATTGGCAAGCACGGCTCGATGTGTCACCTTCGGATCCGCCTTGAAAGTGTCGATCGGAGTATCCTCTCCCTCGATTAGCTCGGATATCACCTTGCGCACGCCTTCGTGCCCTTGGGCCACCACGCCGTCTTGCCAGATCGCAATGACATCGTCGTGGCAGTAGGACAACAACAAATCGAGGTCGCCCTCGTTGTATGCTTCGGCGAGCCCTGCGCGTACCGCATCGAGCTCAGCATCAATGCCCACTGCGTCCTGCGCTTGTGCCAGGCCCGTACAGAGCATCAGCAGAGCAATCCATTTTGCGCTACTCGCGAAACATTCTGTTCGTCGCATCCTTTACTCCGGGCCTCTGAGTCCGCGTTGTCGGAGAAATGTGTTATCGTTACGCTACCACGTTGCAATTCAAATTACCACAGACTGCTGCGCTCGAAAACTTCTTTCTCAAAGTCATCGCATGGATGCCGCCACGTCGTATCATCAGCACGAATCGGAACATCGCAGCCGCGAGCTAAGCGTGCCAAACCGGCTCAATTTTGGTTTGGCCTGTGCCGTGATCGTCGCTGGGGGCGCACTTGTGTGGCTGGGATCGCATGTTCAAGCCTGGTTGGCGGTGCTGGCGGTGGGCGTCGTTTTCTCCTACGTGATGCTGACCAACTACGCGTTGCTGCACGAGGCGACTCACTCGCACCTGAACGAAAACCCAACGTGGAATTACTGCTTGGGTGTTGCCACGGGTATCTTCTTCCCTGCGCCGTTCACGATGATTTGGGTTACGCATCAGGGACATCACGATCGCAACCGCAGCGACGACGAAATGTTCGATCTGTACTACGCCAGCGACAACTTGGTGATGAAGTACTGGATTTGGTATGCAACCCTGGCAGGCTGGTTCTGGCCGCTGGTACCACTGGGAGCTGTGCTGGTCGCCATACTTCCACGGCCAATTTACGCTTTTCTTTCGCGCAAACTACCTTGCGGCAATCCAAGCCTCGTCGGACTCTCGTCGAAACTACTTTGGCGAATTCGGTTTGAGCTCTTGCTGTTTGTCGGAGTGTTCGCAGGCTTGTTTTGGTTGCTAGACCTTCGTGTCCTCAATACACTCGTGCTGTACGCCTGTTTTTCATTCAACTGGTCGACCCGGCAATACGTAGGGCACGCCTTTTCGGAACGCGATGTGATCGACGGCGCGTGGAATCTGGATCACAACCCCGTGATGACGGCCATCCTGCTTAATGGCAACTACGACTTGAATCATCACCGTTATCCCGAAGCGCCGTGGATTCATCTCCCGCGTCTGTCGCCAGCCAATGAGCAAAGAATGAACTACGTCTGGCAGTACCTGCGTCAATGGCGTGGCCCGCAGCTCACGATAGAGCCGAATCCGTTGTCCGACACTCCTCAGCAAACGCACAAAGCGAGTAGTTGAAGCAGGCGAAATCGATGAAGATAAACGAATAGATGAGCCCTTTCACAATTACATTCATCCGTCCGAACATGTTCGATCGCCGTTCGTCCGACGCGATGGAACCACTGTGCTTTGCGATCCTCAAGAGTCTGACGCCCCGGGATGTCGAAACAAAGTTCTACGACGAACGGCTTGAACCGATCCCGTTCGACGAGCCCACCGACCTCGTGGCAATGACCGTCGAAACGTACACCGCCCGTCGAGCCTATCAGATCGCAGCCGAGTATCGTTCGCGCGGTGTGCGAGTCGTGATGGGAGGATACCATCCTAGTTTCCTGCCGGAAGAAGCACTGCAGTTCGCCGACGCCGTTGTTGTGGGCGATGCGGAAGGCATCTGGCCACACGTTGTCGACGACGTCAGATGCGATGTGTTGCAGGAGATCTATCGGCAAGATGATTTTCCGTCGCTCGAACGGTCCTGCCCCGATCGTTCCATCTTTCGCGGCAAACGTTACGCGCCCATCACGATGCTACAGTATGCGAGAGGCTGCAAGTACAATTGCGACTTCTGTTCAATCCGGGCCTTCTACGGATCGAATCTGCGACAGCGTCCCGTCGGAGAAGTAGTTGCCGAGATCCAACGCGTCGGCCGCAAACACATTTTCATCGTGGACGACAATATATTTGTCGATATTCCGAAAGCGAAAGAGCTATTCGCAGCTCTCACGCCGCTGAATATTCGTTGGTCCTGTCAGGTATCGATCGACATCACAAAAGACAACGAGCTAGTCGAACTCATGCGCTGCAGCGGTTGCACGACTGCCGTCGTGGGGTTCGAATCCCTCAATCCCGACAACCTCTCACAGATGAACAAATCCTGGAATCTTCGCTATGGCGACTACGAGTCATCGATCAAGGTACTTCAGGATGCCGGAGTAATGATCTACGGCACATTCGTATTTGGTTACGACGAGGATACCGTGGAGTCGTTTGACGAGGCCGTCGAGTTCGCGATTCGGAACCGGTTCTACCTGGCGAACTTCAATCCGCTCACGCCCACGCCGCGCGCGCCGTTGATGGATCGTTTGCGAAACGAAGGTCGCTTGATTCACGACAAATGGTGGCTTGATCCGAGCTATCGCTACGGCCATGCGACGTTCCATCCCCGGCGTATGTCCGCGCAGGAATTGACTGCCGGCTGCTACCGCGCGCGTAGCCAGTTCAATCGGTATGGGTCGATCGCACGACGCACGTTCGATCGACGCACGAACCTCCGTAGCCCATATCGCTTTGGTCTCTACCTGCTATCGAACATGGTTTCGCGAAGAGAGATTCATTCGAAGCAAGATATGAAGCTGGGCGGTGACGCACCGTTGCGAGCCAAGAATCCCGAAGCGTGGAATGGGGCCAGGGATAAGGACGGACCGTTCACGTTGGGAGTCGGTCGGCCGTGAAGATCACTTTCATCAAACCGAACATCGGACGCCTTGAGCACAGCCTGTACGTAGACGAAGGCCGCATGGAGCCGTTACAGCTCGGTGTGCTGGCCGGACTGACACCGCCGGA
>JAGQPC010000496.1 GCA_020426925.1 Planctomycetales bacterium
TGTTTCCGATCCTCGCATCGGCGCTACCGGCTACACGGGAAGCCGATCGGCTGGCTTAAAACTGAAAGCAGCCGCCGACGCCGCTGGCAAACCGATTTACGTGGAGCTGTCCAGCGTCAACCCGGTCGTGATTTTGCCCGGAGCATTAGACGAGCGGATCGATGACATCGTTGGCGAATTCAAAATCAGCGGACTCATGGGAACTGGTCAGTTCTGCACTAATCCAGGCGTCGTGATGTTGTTGGCTGGCGATCAGACCGAGTCTTTCATCGAAAAGTCTGTGGCTCAGTACGTCGATGCCGCGCCGGGTACATTGCTGTCGGAAGGAGTGCAAAAGGCGCTCGGAAATGCAGTCGCTGAATTGAAGTCTCACGGCGCAACGTCGTTGGTCGGTGATGGAGCTTTCGCTGACAACGGATTCAGTTGTGCGAATACGCTTCTGCGAGTTTCCGGCGAGCAGTTCTTGTCGAATCCCGTCGGATTCCAAGAAGAGGCGTTTGGTAACTGTTCGATGTTTGTCGTTGCTGATTCAGTCGACCAGCTGACGCAAATCATCGATCAGCTGGAAGGAAACTTGACCGGGTGCATCTACTCGCACACGCAAGGAAACGATGACGAAGCGGCGGCACAGATCGGCAATCATCTTCGTCCAAAGGTTGGACGATTGCTCAACGACAAGATGCCGACAGGTGTCGCTGTGTCGCCCGCGATGAATCACGGTGGTCCGTATCCGGCGACGGGACATCCAGGCTTCACGGCTGTTGGGATTCCAGGTTCTATTCCTCGATTCGCCGCGCTGCACTGTTACGATGCAGTTCGGGCTCATCGATTGCCTCCTTGTCTTCAAGACAAGAATCCAAACGGAGAAATGTGGCGATCGATCGACGGTAAATGGACGCAGGGCGACGTGTAATTGGACACACCTGCGAACTCGCAAGCACGGACATCGCTAGCACAGATTTCCGCATTGACGTCGATTCTGTCGAACGTCACACTCCGCCGTCATTTTCGCTGCGTGTTTGCACGCGCGATTCACGAAAGAAAACTGTGACCGGAGGTCGTTTCGATGCAACGCACGACGACAGTCGTACTGCTAATTGTATTTGCGGGTTTGATTTACGGATGCCAACCATCAGAGTCCAATTCTGGAGGAGGAGGCGATTCGTCGACGGAAACGACTCCAGCCGATTCGGATACGTCCGCCCGCGCTCAAAATGGTAAAAGCTTCCAAGCTCAACGACCCATCCGCGGTCAGAATCCTGTCCAAACCATCACCGATTTTCTGACCGCATTGAAAAGAGGCGATCAGAACACCGCAACGCGAATGTTGAGTGTAAAAGCTCAACAGGAAACCGCTGCACGGAACATGGCGATCAGTCCTCCAGGAAGTAACTCGGCAGAATTCTCGGTCGATCCAGACAGCGTGATCGAAGATAACGATGGCACAGTGCTTGTGTTGAGCAGCTGGACCGACGTCGATTCGAACGGCGTTAAACAGACCTATGATGTCGGTTGGATGATGAAGACCGAAGAAGGTGGGCTCGCGATCACCGGCATGGCTACCAGAATCTTTGACGATTCGCAGCCGCTGCTGTTGGATTTTGAAAAGCCAGACGAAATGTTGCAGCAGCGTCAGCAAGCAGAACAAGAGATTGCACGACGACGCCAACAGATTGAACAACAAACGCTACAACGATAACTTCTCGTTATGGATCAATCAGCTTCGCGGCCAACGATATGTTCGTGGTCGCGTAAATGTTGTTCGCAATACGCCTGTGCTCCTTCGCACTGCGAACAATATCGAAAGTCCATGTCTGGATTCTGATTGCTGTCGATGCCACACACAGTACACGTGTGGCGAGGCTTTGACTTTTGGACAGCAACTTTCTCGTTCCATTCCGCTCGCCGTTTGTAGTTCTGCATCCGCTGAACATACATTGGCCCAAGAAACATCAAATAGTTGATGACACCAGCGAGCGTGATCGTGCGAAGTGCCATGTCGCCAACGATCAACATGTACACGATTCCGATCCAATTCAGGTAGGCAAGCCATCGTATCTCCACTGGCAGTATGAACATTATCCGAATGACCAAGTGCGGATGGATCGCCGCAGCTGCAAGGAAAACGGACGAAGCCATGACAAGTGGTGTGGCTTGGATGGTTGGATAAATGAAGGCGGCGATCACCGCCGCAATGTAACCGATCAGCAAATACAAATTGAACTTGGCGGTCCCCCATGCATGCTCGAGTAATGACGCCAAGAAGTGAAAAAACAGCCAAGCGATCAGTGCGAAAAGTATCATGCTGTCTGGTGGGAACGCAAACACGAACGTGAAAAGTCGCCAGACTTCGCCGTCCATTACCTGGGCACCAGTCAAGATAAACTGGCCGTAGAGCTCCGGGTTCGCCTGAGCTGCCATATAGCAGATGAACTGGCCAACGATGATCACAAGAGCAAGGTTAGGAACGGCGACCGGAGCGATCATCCGCTCCATTCGATAGACTAGCTTTTCGAGCCACTTCATAATTTGCTCAGTCGGATTGGTGGAAAACGTAACATTGTAGCCGCAAATCCGGTTCATTTAATCCGGGCATCCGCATCCGAACGGTCAGTCGAATCAGGCCACCGGAAGCGTTGTTCATCCAATCGGCGACGCGTTCAAACGAAAACGCCACCGCTAATCTTGACCGATCGTCATTTACACACCAGTTGTTCTCGTGCTTGGTCGTTACAATGGACGGCATCCAACCAACTATTCACGCTAACTGGTGCTGCTATGTTACGTTCGCTGCTGATGGGCGTTTGTTTGGCCGTTTGGTTGTCTCCAGCGGGAAGCGGCAGTCTTTATGCCGCCAAGGCCAAGGTCGCGAAGCCTAAGTTCAGTCAGCAACGCGGGATTTGTGACGGCAGTTTTCAGCTTGAGCTTTCCTCATCCGAATCGAGCGGAGTCATTCACTACACAATTGATGGAAGCGTGCCGGACGAGCAAAACGGACAGCGGTATTCGCGGCCGATAATGATTGACAAAACCACTGTAGTGCGTGCCGTCGTCAGCAAATCTCGTCAGGAGCATTCTGCCGTCGCGACACATACCTACTTGTTTCCCGCTCAAGTTTGGAAGCAACCGGCCGAACCGAAAGGTTATATTCGATCGGCCATCTCTGTGCGGCACGGTCCAGCAAGGCCTCAAGAGTTCGATTGGGCAATGGACCCAGAGCTGTTAGCCAGCGACAAGGAACGCGAGGAACTGCTTGCCGGGTTGACCGACTTGCCGTCTCTAGCCGTAACGCTGGCGGTCGACGACTTCAACTACTTGTACATGAATCACCGAGGTCGTGGCGTTGATTTCGAAAGACCCGCATCTTTGGAGTTGATCTATCCTGCGAAGTCAGCCTATTCGTCGTTCGACGGGTTTCAAATTGACTGCGGCATTCGTATGCACGGGGGACTCGCCATCGACCAAGCTCGAAAGAAGTCTTTTCGAGTTCTGTTCAAGAAAACCTATGGTGCGGGAAAACTTGAGTACCCAGTTTTTGAATCGGCCGCAAACAACGCGGCGTCGGCCACTCAGCGATTTGACTCACTGGTGCTGCGAGCAGGCGGCAACGGGAACTGGTCAAAAGACATCGCATGGAAGCACGAACCTGGCATGTATTTGCGAGATACGTTGGTGCGAGATTCGCAGATTGCGATGAGTGGTTTTGGGTCACGCAGCACGTTCGTTCACCTGTACCTCAACGGACTGTACTTTGGCATCTTCAACATCGCGGAACGTCCAGACAACAAGTTTATGGCCGCCTACTTCGGAGGCGAACCGAAAGACTTCTACTCAGTAAACCACAATGGTTCCGTGGATGGCGATTCAGCTCGGTGGGATAACGCCCAAACCACGAAGGCACTTCACGAACTCGTGGATGTTGAAGCGTACTGCGACTACATCATTTTGAATTGGGCGACCGGCATGGGCGATTGGCCCTGGAACAACTGGTACGCTGGTGCTCGCGAAATTCCTGCCGGTCCGTTTTACTTTTTTGCATGGGACGCCGAACATGCGTTTTGGACGAACAGCGGATACTTGTACTCGAATCCAAATGGCTGGGCGAATCCTGTCTTCATGAATACTGACGAAGACAGTTTTCGCACTCGGAATCCAACCGTCGAAATCTGGCGAGCGCTCGCCAGCGATCCAGAATTCAAAATCGTTTTTGCGGATCGAGTGCACAAGCACTTGTTGGGAAACGGTGAGCTTACCAACGAAAAACTTGGCCCACGGTTTCGGCGTTTAGTTTCGCAGCTCGACAAAGCGATGGTTGCAGAGTCGTGTCGGTGGGGTGACGCTGCCTGGGGACGCGAGGACCAACCGCACACTCGAGATCACGACTTCCGCGGCAACTGCCAAAAAGTTGCTCGCCTGATCGAAAACAATTCCTCTCTGTTTATCGCCGACTTGCGAGCGCATGGTTTGTACCCAACCATCGAGGCCCCTGAACTGACTGAAGCGGCGGGAGTCCAAAATACTTCGTCTCCGTTGAAGTTGCAATTTCGAGACTCGTCCAACCAATCGCAACAAATCTACTACACCGTGGATGGAACCGATCCAAGGTTGCCCGGCGGGACTTTGAATCCTAAAGCTGCGAAGTGGTCGGCGGCATCTAGCGAAATCGAATTCTCTCGAGCTGTCCGAATACGAGCTCGAGCAAAACAAGGTCGCCAGTGGAGTTCCCTTTTCGATCGTACTTTCTATGACGACCGAAACGGGGTCCCGCTTCGATTCACAGAGATTATGTACCATCCGCAAGAAGATACGGACGATCAATCGTTGGAGTTTATCGAATTGAAAAACACCAGCAACGTCGCGATCGATGTGGCCGGCTTTCATTTCGACGGTGTCGAGTACTTATTTCCTCCTGACAAACCGATTGCGCCGGAACAGGTTAATGTCCTGATACCGAATGATGATCCGGATCGATTTCGAAAAAAGTATCCCGCAGTTGAAGTCTACGGGACTTATCGAAAACACTTGGCGAATGAAGGCGAGCGAATCGCAGTCATCGATGCCGGTGAGCACGTAATTGCGGAGGTCGAGTACGGTGTGTCAGGAGATTGGCCGAGCGACGCAGGCGGTTCAGGCAAATCGATACATTGCCACGATGTCGACCGCGCCACGGAACCCGCAAGTTGGAAATCCTCGCTACCTTCACCCGGTACGGCACCGTCATCGCCCAACTAACCAAACGTTTGTACACGTCTCAGTTTCGCGGCCGCGGATCAACCGGATCGCTTTCCAAGTCGTCGGCGCTGGCCGATCACCTTCACAGCACTACTGTTGGCAGAACACGTATTGTCTTGCTGGAAGCGCTGGGTCTGATGAGCACAACAAGCGAAAGGTTTGGAACCAGAAGATTTATCAATCGGAACGCTTTGCATTCTCGCCAAAATCATCACCATTCTTGAGCATGTACTGCAGGAGCAGTACTTCTCGATCGTACTTATCTTCGTAAAACTCTGTCTCAATGTCGTCGAACAATTGCTCCACGTTAACGGCGATCGTCGCAATCTGTTCGTGTCGCGTTTGTCTATCGACGTTTGGAGGCTCAGGACCAAACTTGCTTAGCGCCTGTCTGAAAAGACGTGTGTCGTGTTCCGCTCCAATGGCGATAAAGCCGGACTCCGCATCAGGCCAATGGTCGCTGCTGCTGTTTACAAAATACTGAAGAAATCCTCCGTTAGTGACTTGGTCAATCAACATTCTGACTGACAAGACATGTTTCTGCGGTGTAGACAGGTTTTCCCAACCCAGCTCGTCGAGTTTCTCCCACACCGCAGCCAATGGTTCTCCAAGTCCGTTCGCCAGTGCTTGAGCCTCCGCTGCGTATTCTCGAACTCGCTGTGAGGGATGCCCCAACGACTCTTGTATTGTTTTTCTTGCTTTATCAGAGTTAGCCATCGCAAGCATCATTAGCGTTTCGCCGTAAACGCGATCCGCTGGGTATTTGTTCGCATCTCCTAACTCAGAGAGAATCCTGAAAAGCGTACCGTCTTCAACGTGTACGCTTGATTCCCGAAGGGCTCCAAATACCTCGTGCAAGTTTTCCTGGTCCGCCGTCATGCGTTCCGGTAGCGTCAGAATCGGTATTGCTCTTTCTTTGTCCAGGCCCAACAAGCAGCGAGGTGCGTCGTCACTACCCGAGATCGCTCGCCGAAATGCGAGCGGAATTAGCGCGTCGAATACTGTCTGGCGAAAACCATCAGCTACGCAGTCTGCCTCGATCGCTCTGAGGATTCCCCTCATTGCATAGCTGCGAACGTAGTCATCTTCATCACGCAATAGCAGAGCAATTGGCTCAGCTGCATTATCAGTGGCTATCCTCCCCAGAAGTAGCGCAACGAGCTTGCGAACATCGTCGCTTTCGTCGCGTACAAGGGGAGCCACTACGGGTACAGCTTCCGTTGGAGCGAACTCTTCGAGACAGCTCAGAACGCCTTCAATCGGTTCGACTATACGTGATCCGAAGGAATCTTTCTGGTTCCCGCCTCGATAGCTGGGGTCAACCATTGCTGCAAGCAATGCTGGAACAACTCTCGGTCCTGCCGCCTCGATTGCTCGCGCTGGAATTCCGAACTGGTCAGCGTCTTTCTTGAGCAGTCCAACGAGTTCTTCCGGCGATTCTTTCGCGAGTTCCGCAACGACACTATCACGCTCTGCAAACTCAGCTTGAAGACGGTTGGGTGCAGTAGGATCCTTCACGTATTCCATGAATCCCATGCCGCCGTCTGCCTTCCCACGAGCAAGATATCTGTAGGCGGCAAAAGCAGCACTAAGGATGACTAGTAGTGAAAGAATTATATAAACGCCTAAACGCATGGTGCGCCTTTCGAGAGTTATTCAATGCACAGCCAATCCCTAGAGTTTATACGAAGCCGCATAAGCAAATCGTTCAGCGCCGCTTTGCTGGTTGGCGCCTCTGGTAGTGTCGACTTTTCCATTGCCGCTTCCAACTCCGCGACAAGGCGCTGGTACTCTTGTTCGTGGAATTTGATGTCCGCTTTGTCGAGCCGACCTTTCTCTGGCCCGGCAAGCTTACGCTCGACAAGGGCATCAATGTACGGCAGCTTCACCGTTTCGTTGAGCGTCAGCAGATTCGCCTCTACCTGACTGGTTCGCATTAAATGGGTGCCGGTCAGCAGCACTCGGTAGACGTACAGCAGCGGTTTGACCTTGGGCGGATCTTCTTTGCGGAACAGCTTCCACTGCGTCGCGGCGAAGCCAAGGTAATGGTGAGCGTGGAACTTGGTGATGCAGTCTTTGGCGATAGACTTTAACTCTTCGTGTTCTGGCGTCGTATGTACGACCAGCGGCGAGAGCAGTTGCTCCAGCACGTACCCATTTTTCTTCAGCATCAGTCCGAAGAACTTCTTCGCGTCGTGAGTAACGAGGTCAATTTCGATGCCGTCGTAGATTCCTTCTTTTTCCACGGTCTCTTCGCCCGGATCGAGGCCAACGACCTGATCCAGCGGCAGCGCATGCACGCCTCGCAGGTCGAAGTCGGAGTCAGCCGACGGGAAACCATAGAGGTGGGCACCGCTAACAGTTGCAAAAACCAACGGGTACGGGTGGGCGTCGACCTGACGCTGCAGTTTGTGGTAGTCAAGTGTCATAATCGCAATTCATAGTAGCACTACTCTCCGAGTAGTGACTTCAAGACGAAAGAAATCCAGACTCTCTTGACCAGTAGAGAAACTCACCGGCCGCCAAGTTCGCCTGTTCAGGATTTTCACGGATGTAGCGACGCAAGTAATGAAACTGTTCGGTTGAAACTCATCGGATTTGGTCATGCGATAGATTCTACCATCTGAGTTTTTGGTGAACCACGATTCGGAGAATCGTGCTACTCTAAAGCCAGTCGCCGTGCCTTTACCAAAAACGCATTTGCCCGTTCGTAAGACGTTCCGGCAGGTTAGTCTCTTCCAACGCCTGGTCGAACTCTGCGTGCAGCCTTTTCCGCCATGCCTCGATGTCGTCCCACGGCATCTGTTCGTTCTTAATGGCAAAAAGCTTTTCGCGGTGCTCGCCGACGTCGACAGGCACGAAGCCCTCGCGGAGCACATGGATGCCCGACAGCAACAGCCGGATAAGATGCATGACGTGTTTCGGTTTCACTTTGCCCTGGTTGCGGAGGTCTGCCTGCATCCGCTTGAATTGCGACATCACGTACCCGTTGTATGTCTGGTAAACCAGCCGCGATAGAAACGCGTCTCGCATCGCCAGCAGTTCCTCTGCGAGTGGCGTTGCGTGCTCGACCAATGGCGTGTAGAGGCACTCCAAGATGTTTGGGTTTCCCTTCAGGGCCATGACCAGGAACTTCTGCAGTTCCCAATAGCATTCTTCGGTTTCGTCGTTCTCAAGTTGCTCGGGTACGCCGTACAGCGACCAGTGCAGCTCCGCAGGCGGCAGGTAGATTCCACGCCGATCAACGTCCGACTCGTCGGTATCGAGTCCAAACGCCCGCGAACCGACCACGCACCGATAGATAACGCGATCGAACAGCCCGTGCGTCGAAAGGACTTTGTTCGAGTCGTTGATGGATCCCAACTTGTACTCGGCGAGCAGCATCAAGTTATCGTGCTGCAGCGGAGCTTCAAAACCATCAGGGAACCGAATGCGATACGAGTGATTCCGGTCTCTTGGCGAGCGAACCACAATTCCGACCGCTCCTGCCGGATAAACAGTTTTCCCGTGGGATCCTTGCACAGCCTTGAGTGCAACGACCTGACTTCCCACCGAGTAGATGAGGTTCGGACTGTTGTGGACGTGGGGTTTCATTTGTCGTTTGATTGCCTGAAGAAAGTTACGCTGTACGGTTCGATCACGGCGATTGTCGTGCCATCCTCCGAAAATGAGGCGAAGGCCCAATCACCTGAGAACGCGTTCAGCCATGATACAGCAGATTGGACACATGGCGGGTTGAAGGGTTCAATTCGGAAGTTGGTGTCAATAAGTGGACGGCAACTGACATAGATCCAACCATCACTGTCGCTCTAGCTCCGAGCCATGCGCCTCGCCCTCGGACTCGTGGAATGATCGTATCGACACGACATTGACCCGCTTTGCATATTCGTTCCAACGCTGCAGCATGACGCTCATCACGTCGGGGCGTTTGTCGCTGAGGTCGTTTGCTTCGCCGAGATCGTGGCGGAGATCGAAAAGTTCGAATTGCCCTTTGCCGAACGGCTGTTCGACTGAAACGATTTTCCACGGCCCAAGCCGGTAAGCTCCTCGGCCAAACAGCTCCCAGCCCATGCCGTGGTTCTTGGGATGAATCGTCGAACGTTTGCCTGTCAGCAACGGCATCATGGACCGGCCTTCCAACGGAGCGAGGGGAGCTACCGGATCAACTGTCACTCCGGCGAAATCGTATGCAGTTGGCACAAAGTCCAAGACCGAAGCGAACGCGTTTGACGTTCGTCGTTGGTTTTGGCTCGGCGACTTGATGATGCAAGGACTCTTAGTCCCGCCCTCCGTCGGATAACCCTTCACAAGCCTAAACGGGCCGGTGCAGGCTTTTGCCCAGTCTGGGCCATAGCCGCCGCCGGTAGCTTCTGACGGAGCTGCGCCGTTGTCTGACATAAAACAAATCAGCGAGTCGTCGTACATGTCTAGTTCGCGCAGGACATCAAATAATCGTCCAACCTGCTGATCGAGACTATCGACCATGGCAGCGTAGACTTCCATTTTGCTCGCTTCGATCGCTTGGCTTTGCGGCGAGAGATCGTTCCAGTTCACGTGGTGAGGTCTTACAGGCACCGATTCATGCAGATACGGCCGAAGCTCCGTAGACGCGGCAATCTTGATTCCGGCGGGAACGATTTTTCGTTTTTCAAGTCCGGCCGTTCGCTGCTTTCTTAGCCAATCGTATCCCTTGTCGTACTTGCCTCGATACTTCGCAACTGTTTCTTGCGGTGCTTGCAGCGGCCAGTGCGGTGCTGTGTAAGCAACGTACAGGAACATAGGTTTGCCCTGCGCGTGTGCTTCACGCACGAATTCGATCGCTTTATTCGTGTAGTGCTCCGTTGCGTACGTTCCGGATGGATACGTTGTGTATTCACCGTCCGATGTGAACACTCGGCTGGGCCCTGGTCGGAAGTGGTCGGCGAAACCGTTCAGCAACGCCCAAGAACGCTGAAATCCTTTCGCTGCAGGAATCTGACCTTCGCGATAACCAAGATGCCATTTCCCTGCCATCGCGGTGTAGTAACCAGCCTTCCGCAACGTCTCGGCGACACACACGACTCTGTCATTCAGGAATCCTTCGTAGCCGCGTTCGCCCGCTTGCTGCAGCGTGCGGAACTCAACCATGTTCCCCATTCCGGCGATGTGGTGATCGACTCCCGTAAGCAGCATCGCTCGAGTTGGCGAACAGGTCGGAGCGGTATAGAAGTCGGTCAACACCATTCCTTGAGACGCGAGCCGATCGATGTTCGGCGTTGGAATCTCACTGCCAAAACACCCCAAGTCCGAATAGCCCAAATCGTCGGCGACGATCAGAACTATGTGCTTGTGATTGGCAGCCAAGCCTGTGGACGCTGTCAGAAAAACGAGAAGTACAACCCAACGGAAATGTGGCATCATTTGCAAAGCCGATGTGAAATTCGAATTTCCGAATTCACCACGCTTAGCTGGCGCGATTGCGGTAGAGAGCGGGATCGATCGCTTGAAGCATTTTTTCCGCTGAGGGAACACCATCTAAAAACTCCACGATTCTGGCCACCTGTTTCTCGGCGTCATCAATGACGTCATTGTAGCTGACGACGAGTGCCCGAAGATGCGGTTGCGTCGGCAGCCACTCAAAGAGTTTCTTGAGATGCTTGTTGTACGCACTCTTGATGGCGTCGCGAGGTGCGGCTGGCTTGCCCAATCGCTTGAGCATCTTTTCCTGAGAATCGAGCATTTCGTCAAAGTTGCGCCGCAGAAAAATCACTCGGTACTTTTCCGTTGTCGGCAAATCGTACAACAACGACGAGACCATTTTGACGACTTTGCCTTTCGCGTCACACACCCACGCGCTGTCGTCCTTTGTTCGCTTAACCGCCTCGAATTCGTAGTAGCCACGAGGATTATCGACGTCGGCGATTCGCTCGTGATCGGTTAAAGCCGGGATGCCTCCACGGTCCAGCATCTGCATCATCAGCGACGTGCCGCTGCGAGGCAGCCCGGAAACTACAACGATTTCGGAGTCCAGCGACATAGGTTCGCCTTAATTCTTCAAAGCAGTTGTCAAAAGTTGGACTAGATGTTTACGTTGAAAAAGGGTTTCACCGCAAACGCGGCGATCATCGACACGGCAAACCAATAAATGATCCAATAATCCGTCCCGGCAGTCCACGACTCGCGATCGGGAAACGAAATCTCGATCGACTGCACGGGTGAATCAGCAACAAATGCTGGCTCGAGCGGGTGAAGCAGCATCTCGGTCCACTGGCGAGCTGGACGTTTCAAACTCGTCGCCATGAATCCGTCGCTGACCGCGAGTTGTTTGGTGAACTGTTGGTCACCGACATTGACAGAAACTTCGTGCAGACCTTGTTGCTTCGGTGTGATGTTCCAGCAAACCATCTGCTTCGCCGGAACACGCACTGGCCCGATGCTCAAGTCGATCGCTTCATCCGCTTGCAGGCTTATGTTGGCCACAGCGTGCTCCGCAGTAGGAGCCAACTGCACGGTCATCACGGCTTCTTCGCCAACTCGCAATGGTCGAGCTTGATACCACAGCGCCAATTGTCCCAGCACCAGCACCATCGGAATCGTCATCACTAACATGGGAACGAGCGACAGTAAAAGCAGTTTTCCGGCATTCGCCAAAATGCGACCTTGCGCACGCAAGCCTACTCGCACGTCATCTTTGAAAAGTGATAACGCGATCAAGTTGGCCTTGATGTGATCACGAGTCGTTTTGATTGCCGATTGATGCGAAGTGTACTTAAACGCGATCAGCATCAGCACTCCGGTCACTGCGCCGACAAGCGTCGCCGACAACCAACCCGGCAACCACGCGATCGGTCCAAGGCAGATTCCGCCCAGTGCGTTCGCCAGATCATTGAGCCATGCAACTGCGTTCGTCATTGTGCTACTCAATGCACTCGCTATTCGATATACCCGAGACCACGCAGTTGATCTTCGACCATCTGGTCGTCCGAATCTCCATCGGTTTGTTTCAGTTGGTTTTCCAGCGCGTTTTCGATCAGCTCCTCGACGCTGCTATATCCTTCTTTGGTGGCAGCTTGTTTTGCCCGTTCGTAGAGACTGTCTTTGATGTTGACTTTGGCCATTGCGTTTCCTTGTTCATTTATCGCGGTTAATGGAGCAGCAATCCCGGGAGATCGAGGCTCCTGCCGAGATTGGGTAAATAGTATCTCGGCAGGAGCCTCGATCTCCCAGTCCCAGGCACCGGAACATTTTCCGGCAGTCACCGGCCTCGACGGCCTGAACTCAGACGAACGCCGCGTCCCACGCC
>JAGQPC010000497.1 GCA_020426925.1 Planctomycetales bacterium
TTCCAAACGCATGAGTTCCACTTTCCTCGACCACTCCAACGTCTGTTGCTGTGTGAGTTGCCCATGCGTCAAACGCGGACAGAATCGTCGCATGCCAATCGTTTTCGTTAAATTTTTCGTCGAGTGTCGCGTGCAAGGAACTTTCGATTCCACCAATGTCTGTCTCATCCGACGCAAAACTCAAAGTGAAGTAGCGGTCGTGGGACGATAGTACACCGCCACCGTCCAGCAAGACACGAGACTCAACACTTTCCATGGATAGATTTCGAGCGTGTGCCAGCGTCCCACGATGACGGCGTTCGTTGTTCTTCAAGATTGTGCGAAACAGTGAGATCATTACTAAGGTTCATACGGCTTGGATGTTTTGTTTAATGCTTTCTTTGCTCGTTGTCCGCGCTCCCATCTCTGTTTCGCCGACACCATGATTCGGCGGAAGTCTGCCGACTCCCGGATTGGGCCAAGGTCCTCATCGGAGAGCGCTGTCGTCATCCAACGAATATCTTTCCCGATTGCCTGGTCCAAAACAGAAAGTGCTACGTCTACATCCGGAGCGGATGCTTGTGACGTCAGCGAATAGACACAAGCCACCTGAAACAGTTGTTTAGCACTTGCTTCGCCGCCCAATACAGCGTGAGCATCAAGGACTGCGTCGCCCCTTCGACCTAGTCGTGCGAGCAACACTGCTCTCGACACCAAGTCATCCGGCTGACGTCCGTGAAGATTCACTAGCTTGTCCAGGACGGCCAAAGCGTCTTCGTTTCTATGCTGCACTTCGCTGAGTATGTGCGCTACGTTTCTGAGCGCGACTCGAGATGTTGGGTTCAGCCCCAACGCAGATTGAAAATCTGACATGGCGGCTGCAGGGTCGGTTTTCAGTAACTCCAAACCACGTCGGATCCAGCTCTTTTCATCGGTCGGCGTTTCTTGCACTCCTCGCTGATAGTCCGCTTCTGCGCCTTCCTTATCGCCCACACTTGCTCGTGCCTGAGATCTCAGGAAATAGATTCGAGTCTGCGTAGCGCCGTGAGCAATTGCCGCATCAAAATCGGCGATTGCGCCGTCAAACTGGTTCATCTGTTGCAGTGCGATTCCGCGGTTGATGTACGCTGGCACGAAGTTCGGCTTTGTGTCGAGGACCGCTCCGAAATCGGCTGCGGCGTCTTCGAATTGTTTCGCATCCAGTTGACTGAGCCCGCGATAAAAGTGGCCCAGGTATGAATCGGGCCACATCTCAATACAAACAGTGTAGCAATGTTCGGCGACGCTGTGGCGGCTGATCGCGGCATTCGCGTTTCCCAGCAACAACCACGTAGATGTGTCGTATGGATCAGCTGATCGCAACTCTTCCAGAACTGGAATGGCTTTTTCAAACTCGAAGTGCCGAAGATGCTCAGCCGCCTTGTGAAACAGTCCATGTCGGCTGTGTTCGTCAAGTAAGACACCTTCGTTGAGTCGCTTCGCAATCGTCGCTGCTTCGATTGCGTCGGGTGCGCCAAGCCGCTGCTTCGCGGTTGCAGATAAATTTGACACTTCTGCGAGGCATCGACTTAGCACAAGCTGGTTTGAATCGCTAAGTGAGGCATGAAGCGAATTCGATTTCCAATCGGGTGAGGCAATCGAGTATGCATTCACTATGTGATTGGCTTTCGCGATACCTGCTTGAACGGTGGAGCTGTCGACAATCGGAATAGCCAGCAACGATCGGATTTCGGGAAGCGCTCGTTCGACATCTTGCAGGGCTGCGATTGCTTCTTGTTGTTCGATCCTGCGACCACGGACGATAACGAACCCAATTAAAAACGCGATGACGACAGCTGATACAGACAGGACACTTGCCATCGACGAAAGCCGCGGATGACGTCGAGTCCACTTGACCGCGAGTTCTCGTAGAGACGTGTTCGCACCGTTCCGCAACGGCTTGTTGGCGAGGTGACGTTCTATGTCGCTGCCGACGTCACTTGATGACTATTACCTGCTCTGAAGATCTGCGCAGATCATCTTTTTGACGATCGCGATTGTTCCAGGTGAACGTCCGTTGAGCAGCAACCAATTGGGCTCATTCTCGCGATCGTCGATCATGCCCTCGATGACTGAATTGAAAGAGCCGTGTCGCTTTTGAAATGGCAATGTTCCTGTAAGCAGTTCGAATAAAATCACGCCCAGCGAGTAAACGTCAGATCGCTGGTCAACATCCGTTCCCGTTTGAATCGCTCGCAAGTGTTCCGGAGCAAGGTACGGAAGCGTCCCTCCAACCATCACGTTCGATTTACCACCGTTCACAACGTCTGCTGACAGATTGAAATCCAACAACATGGCGACGCCGTCGTCGCCAAGCAAAACATTGGCCGGCTTGAGATCTCGGTGCACGATTCCACGCTGATGCGCGTGCTCAAGCCCTTGCGCCAATTGAAGGACGATTTGGAGCAATTCAGATTCGGTTCTTGGCGTAGTGTTGTTTTCCGCCAGCGTTTTTCGCCCAACGAACGGCATGCAAATACCGAACAGACCGTCGAAACGATGGATCGAATAAATCGGAACAATATTGGTGTGTTGGAGTCGCGCGAGATAGCGAGCTTCAATGTCGGCGATCGTAGTCAGTTTCAACGCTACAAAACGATCCTCAAGCTCACCTTGTTTTGCCAAGAAAACGATTCCAAAAGTCCCACGTCCCAATTCTTCGACAAGTTCAAAATCGCCAACCTTGTCTCCTACCGTGGGAAAGTCTTGAATGGAATCGGTTAACCGACTGAATTCGCTGGAAAGGCTTTCAATACCGGTATCTTCAAGCAGCCTGCTTTCGGTGTCTGTAGCCCACGACGATGTGTCGATGCCAAACGTCGACGCGAATTCGTCGGCATCGTTGTTCGTGTCACGGCGCAGTCGGTATTCTTCATGCGCCAATTCGTCGATTGCGTCTTGTGATGAAAGCAACTGCGGAAAGTCGTCTAGATAGCCGGAGACAGTTTTCCGACACTCGGAATCCCAACGATAGAAAAGATCGACACACAGCAACTCGATGCAGATCCAGCGGTCGGCAATCGGATCCAATTCGTCGATGAAACTGCGCACGTTCGGTATACCCGATTGCCACGCCGTTTCAAACGCTTCGACTAGATCGTCAAGACGTTGAACCGATTTCGATCTACTAAGAGTTAGAGTTGCCATTGTTGTCTAAGTAGTCTGCGATCTCGTTTCGAAACTGTCGTAAAGTCCGTTCGACCGTCCGTTTGCAACGTCCAACCTGTTTCGAGATTTCGGTCGTCGAGTATCCTTGAATTCGCAGCTCGACGATCTGGCGTTGTTTACCTGGTAGGTGTTCAAGTGATTCATCAATGACTAGTTGGAGTATTGAAAGTTCTGATTCGTTTTCGAACCGCGATACGCTCTCTAATTCGACTTGACTGTTCGATCGGTCAACGCTCCGTTGTTGCTGTTGATGGAATCTCCCCAGCCTCCGAACTTTGTTCAACGCAATCACCAACAGCAATTGCCAGATTTCTTCTCCGGCCGGTACCGTGAATTGTCCG
>JAGQPC010000498.1 GCA_020426925.1 Planctomycetales bacterium
TGAAGTGAGAAGAATCAAAACCAGCCTGTGCTCTGTGTGCCACTGGCAAAGCCAGTGCTGGCAGATTGAGTGGACTAGACCGGGCAGGCAATGGCAACCCAAGCGAAATCACGAAAATGCTGGATCCGTTGCATTCACTGCGGGCTGGAGCCCGCTGCCCTAAGTGATTCAGGCTGCTAACATGATGACGTGGTGTTCAATCGACTGTACTTTTTGTACTGGAAGCTGCCACAGTTCAACCTCAGGGATCTTTAGCAAGATCCACTACGACTTGCGGATTGAGCATAGCTGATCTTGAGCGGACGGAGCACGCTAACGACTTTATCATGCGGATAACTTTCTTTTCACATTACTTCCCGCCTGAAGTGAATGCTCCCGCTACGCGCGTGTATGAAAATGCTGTGCGTTGGAAACGTGAAGGGCATGAAATAAAGATCATTACGTGCCAGCCGAACTGTCCCAATGGACAAGTCTTCGAGGGCTATCAAAACCGCTTCATCAAGGATTACAACGAGGTCGATGGGCTGCACGTAACTCGAGTGTGGACTTTCATCGCCGCCAACGCCGGAAAAATTCGACGATCACTCAACTTTCTCACCTACATGGTGACCGCAATTCTCGCCGGTATCTTTGGCAGACGCCCTGACGTTATCGTCGCAACCAGTCCCCAGTTCTTCTGTGCGTGGGCTGGTGTCATTGTCGGGAAGATTCGTGGCGTACCGGTCATCGTCGAGATTCGAGATGTCTGGCCAGCGTCCATTGAAGCTGTAGGTGCGTTCCACAATCGTCCGCTGCTTGCGATTCTTCTATGGATGGAACGGTCGCTGTACAAGTGGTCTACAGAAATCGTTACCGTCGGCGATGGCTATCGCGATCACATAACCAAGCGACTAGGAGATACTTCCAAAAAAATCTCGGTGGTCACCAACGGCGTTGACTTGAAAAAGTATGTACCTCAGCCCATCGACGAATCATTCTTGCATCAACACGATCTGGAAGACAAGTTTGTGTGTGCCTATGTCGGCACGATCGGGATGGCTCATGGGTTGAGTGTCGTTGTTCGCGCTGCGGCTCGCTTGAAGAAGCAAGGCGTCAACGATGTCGTCTTTCTGCTCGTTGGGGACGGAGCCGATCGAGCTGAACTTGAAAAGCTGGCCGCTGAGTCTGCCGTAGACGACATGGTGCGATTCCTCGGAATCCAGCCGAAGACCGAAGTGCCCAAGATCTTGGCGAGTGCCGATTTGATGCTGGTCCATTTGCGAGCTCAGCCTTTGTTCAAATCGGTGATTCCGTCGAAGCTGTTCGAAATCATGGCAATGCAACGCCCGATCCTGATTGGCGTCGACGGTCACGCTCGAGCTATCGTGGAAGAGGCTCACGCGGGAGTGTTCTTCCCGCCCGAATCCGCGGATGACCTGGTTGAACGATTGCTTGAACTGAAGGAATCGCCCGATAAACTACGAGATCTCAGCGAAGCGGGACGACGATACGTTGATTTGAACTTCAACCGCGACACGCTCGCGGCAGAATACCTCGACATCATCTGTCGGGTTGGTAGAAAAGAGCCTGCACAGGCTTCGGTGAAGGTAAGTACGAAGAAGGAGTTGGCAGTTGGCAGTCGACAGTCGCCAGAATGAAAACAAGTTGGCAGTTGACAGTTGGCAGCCGCCAGTCGCCATGCGAAACTGCACACTGCACACTGCCCACTGCCCACTGCCCACTGCCCACTGCTAACTGCCCACTGCTAACTGCCCACTGCTAACTGCTAACTGCTAACTGCTTTGCTATGTCAACAATAGATACACGACCGTCGGCGAAATCGGCTGAAGGGCTGAGGACGCCGTTGATGATTCTGGCCGCGTGTGCGGTCGTTGGTTACGTGCCGCTGCTGTTCGTGCACTTCAAAGATCTTTGGGGGAACGAGCAGTATCAATACTTCCCGTTTGTAATCGGAGCGGTTATCGCTCTGGTTGCGACTCGGTGGAAGACTGGCTTCACGGTCGAACGATCCGGCTTGCCTGAATGGCTGCCTCGAGTGTTTGTCGTCACGGCCGCAATTGTGCTGGTAAGTGCAGTGGTATTCTGGTCGGGCTGGCTGGCCGCGATTTCTCTGATCCTGTTGCTGGGCAGTTTGCTTTGTCTGTGCGGACAGGAAAGATGGATTACAAATTTTTGGGGGATCTGGTTGCTATTGTGGCTGCTGATTCCACTCCCGTTGAGTCTCGGTCCAAAACTTATCCGCAGCCTGCAAGCGGCCAGCTCGCAACTCAGCAGCGCGATGCTGGATGTACTCGGCATTCGCCACTTGATGACGGGAAATGTTTTAGAAGTTCCAACGAAGCAGTTCTTTGTGGACGAGGCGTGCAGCGGTATCGTTTCGTTCATGGCGATTATTGCTGCTGGTGCGATCTATTTAGTTTGGAAGAATCGTCCGCTTGTCCATTCCGTGTTGCTATTGTTGCTGGGCGTCGGCTGGGCATTTTTGCTGAACGTTTCCCGAATCACGATCATCGCATTTGCCTATGAGCGATACGATTGGGATTGGTCAGAAGGGACTCCTCACACGATTCTGGGATTGGTGTTGTTTACCCTAACATTTGTGGCACTCGTAAGTACGGACGTGTTGCTTGAGTTTCTGTTGAAGCCGGTCGAGGTTCAGCAGTTTGCCGGTGATGCAAAGGTTAATGTCCTGATTCGGATGTTCAACGGCATCGCTGGTTTCGCGACTCCATATGGAGCAGTCCTAACCGATGACGATCAGCCTCAAGCAAAACCGGCTCCTAGCAACGCGCCGGCCATTCCTGACATCGGTGTCTCAGGTAAGACGTGGGCGTTAGCGGGACTTTTCGCCACGTTAGGTATCGTGCAGATCGCGTTGATGCTCCTTGCGACCGATCCGAATGCGCAGGTCGTCGAGCACGCAATGAAGATTGGCAAGAAATCTGTGCCGCTGGCCGTTGGACCATGGGAGTTTGTCGGCCACGAATACGTAAGTCGCGATGTTGGCAACGAGGAACTCAGCGATCACTCGCACGTATTTACGTACAAACATTCACAGACTCAGCTGCCAATTACGATCTCGCTCGACTTTGCGTACACCGGAGGTTGGCATGACTTGTGTATCTGCTACACAGGAGCTGGATGGGAAGTTGGCGAACGGCAAACCAAACAGCACGGCGACTTTAAATACATCGAAACGAACATGGACAACGAGATGAGCCAGCATGCGTTTCTGGCGTTCGGTGCTTTCGACGCGACAGGCAGTTACGTCACGCCTCCGAGCAGTCTCATCCGCTGGCGACCGTGGAGTGCACTGCGTCGTCGAACGTTACGGACCATTTCGCCTCGGCTCTTGCAGGTTCAAGTGTTTGTTGCCGGCAACGAACAGGTTTCCGCCGAAGACAAGGAAACAATTCGGCAGTTGTTTTACGATTGCGTCGAGGTTTTTCGAAGCCATTTTGAAAAACCGAGGAGCTAGGGACTAGGCGCTAGGAGCTAGGGTGTTGCTGTGGAAGGACGTGCCGACGGCGACGAGGGGTGGCGGTGTAGGATTCATAGTGCCAGTGCGTGTCGAGTTCACGAAGTCGCTCGGATTCTCATGGTTGCGGCCATTGGTGAGTGAAAGAGTAGCTAGGAAGGTTCGGGAATGGCTGGGTTTGTTGATTTGGATGTATGGAAACGTTCGGCGCGAATGTCGGCAACCTTGTACAAAGAGCTGAGTGAACTAAGAGACTGGGGATTCCGCGATCAGCTGACTCGAAGTGGACTTTCCGTTCCGTCAAACATTGCTGAAGGTTACGAACGAGATTCGCACAAGGAGCAAGCTCGGTTCTACCGAATCGCGAAGGGGTCGTGTGGCGAAGCTCGCACGCAAATCTACATCGGAATCGAAGCAGAATACATCGATCGAGACACCGGACTCACTTGGGTCGAAGAATATCGACAACTCGCTGCTATGTTGGCTGCGATGATTAAGAAAAAGGAGCTAGGAGCTAGGAGCTAGGAGCTAGGAGCTAGGAGCTAGGAGCTAGGAGCTAGGAGCTAGGAGCTAGGAGCTAGGAGCTAGGGTTGAC
>JAGQPC010000499.1 GCA_020426925.1 Planctomycetales bacterium
AGCCACCGTCGTCGTACCGAGTCTCGATTTCAGTCCAGCCTTCATGGCGTTGACTGGCGATGTAGGCTGCACCTGATTCACGCTGGGCGTCGAGTGTGTTGAAGTCCTGCTCAAGGCCTTCGGTGGTCGACTTACGAGTATAAATCGCGCACCGAATCTCTTTGGGTTGTTTGTTGGGAGCGATCATTGGGCCACCTCCTGTTTGCGGTTCAATTTGAAGAAGGTGAAACCGTTGACATGCGATCCGGTGATTGCGTTGGCGATCGCGGAAAGCGTCTTGTACGTTTCGCCGTTGAATTCAAAGTCTTCTTGGCGGACCAGCACCGTGATCTTTTGGCCCTTGTAGGTTTTTGAAAGGATCGTACCGGCCGGCGGGAGCCTCGGATCACGCGTTCCCTCGTCGATCAAGCACGTTTGCTCGTTCGCTGTCTCGATCTGTTGAGTAAACGTTGTCGACGGCCGTTTTCTCAAATCCGTATCATCGGCCATCGCGAGGGCTCGCTGACGAACGCGTTCGGGCAGGCCGCCCTCTTCGGTCGCTTGCATTTGCCACGCGATTTTCTTGACCAGCCAATCGCGGTTATGACTTCGAGGCGTGTGACCACAAACTTCTTCGTAGTGGTCTTTCAATTCGGCCGTCGCCATGCGTTTCATGCGAGCGACCTCTTTGGTGATGTTCAGCGACATCGGGGTCTCCGTGACAAGAGAGAGGAATGAAGAACTTGGCGGTGCGTTTACCACCGGTCACAGAGAGCGATCGTTTTTGCTGGAGATCAAGCCAGCATGCGAGACGTTTTTCGAGTCTTTTTCTGACGGTTTGCGTGGCGTCGTCAGTTGACGAACAACCGCATTGGCGAGGATTTCGGCGATTTCACTTTGCTGTTTACCAACTGTTTCAAGTTCGTTTATCTGCATGTGGTCGGTGGCCCTTGGGAGAAACCAGGAACAAACGGCGGAGTTAACAACCGCCTCACCTGTAGACCTACCGGAAGAAACGCCCAGATCACGAAGCCCGGTGAGAATTATTTTGACCAGACCGGACGGCCGCGGAGACGCAAGACCGCTTCGAGGTTGTCGGCGGTGTCCCACAGCAGACGTAGTTCGCTGGCTGTTGAGTCAGTGAAGCAGCGGGTGACATCGCTCTTAGACATGCCGGCCAATTTGGCGAGCTCTGTTTTGCTGGGGCGCGGCAGCAACGCTGCACAGCCTTCACTGTCCGCGGTTGCGACAGCGTGGTCGGCGGCTGATGCCAGATGCCGTTTTAGCTCGTCGCGCAAGCGCTCGATCTTCGCGGTGCGTGAGCCACGTTTTTGTCTCGGCTTGCTGGGTTTGCTATCGACATGCGTGTGCATCTCGAACGATTCCCCGATGGATTCCCAGTTGAGGTTGAATGGGGTTGATGTTGAGTTCACTACTTCCTCGAGCGCCAGCACCAAGCAAGGAACCTGCCGTTTCCAGTAGGATGCACATCCAACCGAAGGAGTGAACAAGATCGCTTTCGGTTGGCTTCTTAGTGTTTCAACGATCCCGTTATTGACTCGCGGAGAGATCCCGCGGACGAATCGCAATCCGCGACTGTGTGAACCAATGGTTCGTCGGCCAATATTCCATAACCGATCACTTACGCTCGGTTGAATCGACAGCCTCGAACCGGCAAACAACAAACCGAGCAAACGCTCGGTGTCGATTTGGAATTGATCGGTCTGACTTCGCTTCAGACGAGTGACACCACAATCACCAACAACGAATCCGAATTTTCCATTCGGCGAGTCGTGGTATTCAATCAGGTGCGACTCGCAACATTCATCGCACCACCAATCGATGGCGGAGACGGTCGGACGCAGGACGCCGGCTGAATGCAGTGGAGCGAGAGTACTCGCCCACCGCTTCATTACTTCGTCGGCGCTGAAGGATGCGGAATCAACCTCCCATCGCCGCCAGAGCGGATTGGTCGCCACTGGCATTATCCACGCCCCACATCTTCAAGTGCTTTTGAACGATCTCGGCCCGATCCGAGGTCAAACGGGCTAGATTGCAAGAGGTCGGTGTCACGCGGATCGTCGGGCTGCTCGCACGCCGAAAACGCGACGTTGGAAAATGAAACTTGATCTCCACGAACGTCGTCTTGAAATGCCAAAGCGAGTCGGACTGTTTCCCAATCTCTTCCTCGATCGCTTGGTAAATCGTGTCTTGTTCATTCTTCCGATCGACCCCAATCGTGATCGGGCGGTTTGTGGCTTTGTTGAACAATCCGATCGACTCGATACGGGCGCGGATCCGGTCCATGGGATCGGTGATCAAGGTGAACGTTGAGTTCTTGAGATGCCCCAATTGATAAGGAGCTTCACGCTGAAACGCACCCAGCTCCCAGCCCAGTACGACGCGACTGAACTCTTGCTCCAGTTGGCCTTTGCGTGGCTGTTTTATCGACGTTGCCAATTGCAACGAGCCTTCACGCGGATGATACGCAAAGATGATCTGCGTCGTCGGACGGATCGTCATTGGCGTTAGTCGGCCGCCGGCATCATGCGTGTTTTCACTGCGGACATAGTCGTCCGGATGAGCGATGAAGTACAGCACGTCGTTGCGTTTGATGATATCGACACTTGTGAAGCGTCCACGCCCATCGCGACGAAGTAGATTCGAGATCGCTTCGCTAAGTCGCTCCTTCGCATCGGCGGCGATTGCGAGATCCTCCGGCACATCATTGCGTCGACGCCAAAATTGGCACCGCTCCAACTGCAAGAACATCGCCGATGATTTGAAGATTTCTGGCTCGTACAATCGCACCCACATGGCTCGACCGTATAGGTCCAAGTCTTCGGGGATGCGCTGCATCAGATCGTCAACGTGGTGAAGTTGTGCACCATCGCAGAACGCCGACATTCCGGCTGGGTTGGCAAACGAATGGACATTTTGAAGATCGATATCCATCTCGTCCCGCTTCTCCGGTGATAGCTCGTCTTGGAAAGCGAGCATCGGCTCGATCTCACCTTCTTCGAGGCTTTCAATTAAAAATGGCAGCTGACCGGGTACGTGATCATCAAACCATCGTTTCAAAAGATGATTAGGGACCGCTCGCAGGACGGAAGAAATGGCGACTTGTTGTGACATAGTTACTTGCTCTTCGATTTATGTGAAACACCGATGACCTTTCCAAGCACACGAAAGTCGCTATCAGGCTGAACCACAATCGGTTTGTACTTCCGGTTTTCCGGCAGCAAGCGAATCGCTCCGTCTTCCACTTCCAATCGTTTGACCGTCGCCTCGTCGTCGATCATCGCGACAACGATCTCGCCATTCTCGGCAATCAATTGTCGACGAACGATCACGACGTCACCGTCTCGCATGTCCGCGTCCTTCATGCTGTCGCCGCTGATCTGTAATGCGAAGCATGGCCCGCGACCCGCGAGTGAGGATGCCACCATGACCTCACCGAGACAGTTCTCCTCGGCCAGCATCGCCGGCCCGGCTTTTACCACACCAACCAACCGCACCGGAACTAGCGACTCGATCGTTTGGCTAGGACGTCGGAGAACACGCAGGCTGCGAGCCTTGCGAGGTTGGCGGGAGACGTAGCCTTTGCGTTCAAGTTGCAGGATCAGTTGGTGCGCGCTGGCGGCGGTAATACCGAGCTTCTCACCGAGTTCGGTCATCGTCGGAGCGATGCCGTGTCGATCGATCGCGGCCGACAGTTCGTCGAGGGCTCGCGATTGTCCTTCGGTGATGGCGTCTTGGCGGGGGCGTCCTCGTTGAGGTCGACTGCGGGGCATGATTGGCATCCTTGTCAGTGATTTTCAGGTGGCTCGAAATAGCGCTGATAGACTTTGTTTCGTGCACACATAAATCTAGTTGCTCCGATTATGCCGACAAGTCAATTTTTGCTAGCAAAGCTCAAAGCATCGGAAAATGCTTGGCGAAAAATTTTCTTTAGCGCTGATAGATGAACTGGACATCGACTGACGTCCGTCAGCTCGGAACAGCGGTTTGCCACACAGATTACTCGTCTGAATGCCTTCGATCGCCGGAATGAACTCGAACGGCGATGCCTGAAACCAGGGCCGGCGGTTCTCGTCGACCAGCGAACCGAGCATGAGCGGCATAACGAACGTTCCAGGCGTGTCGTCATATTCGTAAAGCATCGAGCTGAACGTGAATTCGCCGTGTTGCATTTCGGCCCAGGTTGTTCCGGGCGGAACCACCTTTTCCAGCACGACGCTCTCAACGGTGGACAAAAACTCAATCAGTTCGCGGTCGCCGAGTATTCCGTCGGTGATATCACAACGGTCCAGGCTGGGATTGAGCAGCAGCTTGCCCAGACGCCCGAGCATCTCGGTTCGCAAGGCATCTTCGGCGGCTTCCAAGCCAAAGAACTCTTCGTCGCTTAGTGCTGCGAGAGCTGATTCACTGATGGGGCGTTCAAAAGGCAGGATTCGCATGATGGGTCTCCAGCGGAAGGGATTTTGAAGAAACACAATCCGTGCAGATTGACCAATGCCTGTGACACGTTTGGTCCAAGAGAGAAGAAAAATTCTGGAAGTCCGGCCGCTCTTTCGAGGGGCGGTGCTTGTTGCAGTTGCAGTTAGTGCGATTTGCTGCAACTGCAACAACAAAATTTTCGCTGTTTTTATCCCGTGATTTACGGGGTGAAACGCAGTTGCAGTAATCGCCGAGTGCGATTTGGTGCAACTCCGCCGGTGGGTGTGGCCGCTGCCGAGACGCGGCCGTCTTCAAAAACCCACTTGCCGACGGAGTTCGCTCGTGACCGCTTCCAAACCCTCGTATTCCTCCTCAATCGACCTGGTCGCTCGCGGCGATGGACAGACCGAAGCCGACCAAATTGCCCGTTCATTGATCGCCGATCCGTTCACCCGCAAGGTGATCCACCGGCGCGTGAACCAGTTGCTGCGATTGGCCGAATTCGCCAGCGACAGCGAAGACGACCTGACCCAAGAATTTCTGATCCGTCTGACCGACGCGATGAAGGTGCACTGCGAATCGGTCGGCCATCGCAATCCCTACATCGTCAGCGTGGTCGATCGTTACTCGGCCACTTTGCTGGAACACCGACGAGCGTCGATTCGGTATTCCGTCGACGGGGTGTCGTTGGATCAAAGCGTTAGCGAAGCCGAGCTTGGTCCGGTCTTATTCGCCGACACGTTGAGCCAGCAAGACCAGAAGCGTCGGCTGCAAATCCGTGAACTCGAACCGCGAGAGCACTCCGATCTGAAGAGCGACCTGTTGGCCGTAATCAAAAAACTTTCACCGTCGGATCAAGCACTTTTGAAATTGCTTCGTGACCAGAACGTCACGGACGCCGCGAAAACTCTGGGCATTCCTCGGTCCACATTGGCATCACGAGTTGAAAACATTGCCGAGATTCTCGAGGCCGAAGGGCTTCGCGAGTACCTGGCATAAAAAAGTTTCTCGCCGGTTTCGTGATTCGACCACTTTTTCCGGTAGGTCTACAGGTAGCCGGGAAGGATCCCACATCGCCTGAAACCTTCAAGTCCTTTCACCCACGGAAGCCCATGCCCAACGTCACGATTGACATCGAACGTCGCGTCGCCATTTCACTCGCCGTCGGCCGGTATCTGCGATCCGCCGATCGCTTTAACGAAGCGTCGAAAGAGTTCACCGGAGCGTGCAAGTCGCTGCGTCAACAACTCGGTACTCAACAGCGTTTCGTCGTGCAGATCGACTTCAAGCACTACCTCGTGACTAGCGATCGCGACGGCAATTTTGAAGTCGAACACATCCAATCCATTTGGTGGACCGCGGGAGGCGCAACAGAC
>JAGQPC010000500.1 GCA_020426925.1 Planctomycetales bacterium
GTCATCGTTCGTTCCCGCTACGAACTCCATTCGAACGACTACACCGCAGCCGGTGCCCACGCCGTTGCTGGAGACGAAGAAGAAGTCGGTGAACGCCTCGCAACTCACCTGCTTGATTGGCTGGCCACGACTGACTCGCCAGACGGTTGAATGCAAACAGCGCGCAGAAAGAACAGTTATGACGGAAACGACAGCATTGCAAGATACGCTCGCAAGCATCCATGTCGCCGTGACGAGCGATCCAACCGGTGAAGTTGCGAGCTACATCCCGGAAATGGCGTGCGTCAACCCGGACAAATTTGGGATGCACGTCACGACGGTGGGTGGCAATGATGTCGGTGTCGGTAACAACAACGAACGCTTCTCGATTCAGAGCATTACAAAAGTGTTGTTGCTGGCGCGAGCCAAACTCGAAGTTGGATCGGAGCTAAAAGAACGAGTCGGCGTTGAGCCGTCGGGCGATCCGTTCAATTCGCTTGTTCAACTGGAATACGAACGGGGCATTCCGCGCAATCCGATGATCAATGCTGGAGCCATCGTCGTCTGTGACGTTTTGGTTGAATTGCTGGACGATCCCAAGAGCGACTATCTCAGCTTCGTCCGCAAGCTCGCAGGCTGTGAGACAATTGAATTTGACTCATCCGTAGCATTGTCCGAGTTGTTGTGTGGATATCGCAATCGGGCGATTATCAATCTGATGAAGGGATTCGGCAACATTCGCGGCGATATCGACGAAGTGCTTGATCTGTATTATCACGCCTGTTCGATTGCGATGTCGTGCCGCGAATTGGCACGAACGTTTTCGACATTCGCGAACGCCGGATCACTGGTTGAAACGGGCGAGAGAATCCTGAGCCCCCGACGCACAAAGCGAATCAATGCGGTGATGCAGACTTGCGGAATGTATGACGAAGCGGGCGAATTCGCATTTCGCGTGGGATTGCCCGCGAAAAGTGGAGTCGGCGGAGGCATCGCCGCTGTTGACCCCGGACACTACGCCGTGGCCGTATGGAGTCCGCGTCTCAACAGCAAAGGCAATTCAGTAGCCGGCTTTCGTGCCCTTGAACTGCTCACCGATCAAACGGGGCGGTCGATCTTTTGAGTTCGTGGTCGTCCTTGCGCCGCAGGATGGTCTGTTAGCAGCGTGCAGGGTTTTGTAGACTTTCATCAATGCAAAGTGGCAGCGAACCGCCAAACACAGACGATCTGATGACGAAACTTACTGAATACGTGAAGACCGCGGAAGCGGCCGAGATACTGGGCGTGTCACAAAACACGCTCCGCAAGTGGGCCGAAGCAGGAAAGATTCCGATGCGACGAAACCCAGCCAATGGTTACCGCTTGTTCAAGCGCAGCGACCTGCAGCGGTTTCTCGCCAAGCTCGAACCTCCCCAGCGTTGAAATGACGGGCCAAGACCTCGCGATTTCATTTGGCAAATCGCGGACCTGCTTCGCGGTCTTTACCGTCCACCGTAATACGATTCAAAGAACCAACCGACTGGAGCGTCCGTTCGATGCT
Organism: Planctomycetales bacterium; assembly: GCA_020426925.1. Classification (GTDB taxonomy): domain Bacteria; phylum Planctomycetota; class Planctomycetia; order Pirellulales; family Pirellulaceae; genus JAGQPC01. The sequence goes on from JAGQPC010000500.1 coordinate 1,520, forward strand.
AACCCAACTTCACATTCAGAACTTCAAAGGCTGGGAAGACACTGGTTCGATCCGAATGGCTCCGATCACGCTGTTCTTTGGCGCAAACAGCAGCGGCAAATCAAGCATCGGCCAGTTCTTGATGTTGCTCAAGCAAACCGTCGAATCGCAAGATCGCAAAGCGGTCTTGTTTCCTGGTGGACGAAACTCGGCCGTCCAACTTGGCTCGTTTCAGGAGTTGGTATTCGGTCGCGATGCGTCCAATCGTATTCAGTTCGAGTATCAATGGCGGCTTCCAAATCCGATGAGCATCACGGACCCGTTGTCTGGCAGTCAGTACGACGGGAACACGATTCAGTTTTCGGCTTCAGTCGGGCAAGAAGCAAGCGGGCCCGGAACCGTCGTTATCGACCACTTCAACTACACGCTGATGGATGGCGAAGAGCAGATTCTCGCCGTGGGCATGAAGCGGAAGGAAGGGAAGAAGGTCCAGTACGAAGTGAAAGCAGAGGGATATGACTTGAAGCGAAACCCTGGTCGTGTGTGGCATCCGCCAACAACGGTTCGATTCTACGGGTTTCCTGACGAAGTCGTTGCTTATCATCAGAATTCTGATTTCGTCCAGTCTCTCAACTTGGCTCAAGAAAAGCTTTTTCAATCGCTCGCCTATCTCGGCCCGCTTCGGACCAAAGCGGAGCGACTGTATTCTTGGACGGGTACAGAACCCGAGAGCGTGGGCTACGTTGGTGAAAACACTGTTGCGGCAATTCTTGCCGCAAGGCAACGCAAGCTCAGTATGGGCTATAAGCAACGCTCGCAGCCCTTTGAGCAAATCATTGCACAAAAACTACAAGACATGGGGCTCATTGAATCCTTCAAGGTGAACCAAATATCAAAGAAGCGGCAGGACTATGAAGTCAAAGTAAAAACGAAGGGCTCGTTAGGCGAGGTTGACTTACCTGATGTGGGATTCGGCATTTCTCAGGTGTTGCCGGTACTGGTCGAGTGTTTCTATGCCCCCGCCAATTCGATCATCCTGATGGAACAACCCGAGATTCATTTGCACCCGCGCGCGCAAGCGTTCCTTGCGGACGTGATGATCGACGTGATCAATGCTCGTGAAGATGGCCAGGACCGAAACATCCAACTCATCATCGAGACACACTCCGAGCATTTTCTCCGTCGGCTTCAACGCCGGATCGCAGAAGACGCCGTAAAGAAAGAGCAAGTCGCGGCCTACTTTGCCGACGTGTCGCGAACGCCCGCGACCCTTGATGAACTGCGGTTGGACACGTTTGGCAACATTGAGAATTGGCCCAAAGATTTCTTCGGTGACGAAATGGAAGACATCGCCGAGCAATCCAAGGCGGCGTTGAAGAAACGTATGAAAGTTGCCAAGGAGGAGGATGAGTGACCGCTCGGCACGAAAAGCGAATCATTGACACCAATGTTCCGGCGACAGCGAATTTGGCCGTCGACCCCGAGTCCATCGAAGCCGATCAACTCGCGTGTGTGCTGGCGTGCGTCGAAGAAGTCGAGAGTGTGGTGAATGGTGGAAGACTCGTCATTGATGCCGGCGATGAGATATTCGACGAGTATCGAGCCAACCTCTCCATGGCGGGGCAACCGGGCGTCGGCGATCGTTTCTTGAAATGGGTGCATGACCATCGCTGGGGATTTCCGGACGAAGATCGAGTGCCGATCACCAAGGCAGGAGACTCCTACGAGGAATTCCCAAATCATCCGGGGTTAGAGAGTTTTGATCTTTCGGATCGCAAATTTGTTGCGGTTGCCAACAGTCATCCGGCTAAGCCGTCCATTTCAGAAGCGACTGACAGCAAGTGGTGGGGCTGGAAAGATGCGCTCGCGGAAGTTGGTGTCACCGTGATTTTTCTTTGTGAGGATTGGATTAAGGAGAAATACAGCGAGAAGATGGGAGGGAGTTGATGGAGTTTTTCGTGAAGTTCCCCTCAACGCCGCATCTCGCGGTTCTCGGCGGCGTGTCGGTACGAGACGACAAGGTTTTGATACCGGCGGAACGAGATCGTTTTTTGGCCCACGACGTCATCGTGGAAGAGAAAATCGACGGTGCGAACTTGGGCATTTCGTTCGATAGCGCGGGGGTGATCCGGGCTCAAAACCGAGGTTCCTTATTACAAGAACCCATGTCGGGCCAGTGGAAAGTACTTCCGGCTTGGCTGGCTGTGCGCAGCGATTGTTTCTTCGACGTGCTTTCTGATCGGTACATCCTGTTTGGCGAGTGGTGTTACGCTAAGCACTCGATTCTTTACGATCGTTTGCCTGACTGGTTTGTTGGATTCGATGTTTTCGATTCTCAAGCGAATCGTTTTGCAAATCGGGCAGCGCGGGACGCAATTCTCGAAAGCCTTGAAGTCCCAGTCGTTCCGTGTCTCGCCAGGGGTCGTTTCTCTCTTGACGATATCACCAACCTTCTCGGACTCTCTCACTTCGGCGACACTCCCGCCGAAGGGATTTATCTGCGATACGATGATGGCGATTGGCTGGGGCAAAGAGCCAAGTTGGTGCGTCCCGACTTTGTGCAAGCGATTCGGGAGCATTGGTCTCGCGGGCCGTTACAGGTCAATCGGTTGGGGTAGAGCCGTAGGTCCATGCAGCCTATGCCCGTTTCGGCCGTGGGAAAAATCGGTGTGCGCAGAAATACAGAAGTCCCTTTGCCGTCGATGCCGGTGAGAACGATTTGACGAATCCCCGGAGGATGCTGTTGGGCGTGCGCTGAATCTGCTTTAGTTCCATAGGACGGATTTTCGACTCCTGGGTGGAAACCGCGCGGTCGCCATGTGGAGATAACTCATCCCATGCTCGCCGTAGCCCGTACCAATCATCCACGAGCAGACTTTCGCTGGCTGCTGTGGTATCTTTCTCTTGCCACGCAATACGTCGTAACAATCGCCACCGGCAGGAAACCGAGCAATGAAAGCGATCAGGATTCACAAACAGGGTGGCCCGGAAGTCATGCAGTACGAGGACATCACGCTGGATGCACCGGGCCGTGGCGAAGTGCGATTGCGACACACGGCGATCGGGCTCAACTATCTCGATACCTACCATCGCAGCGGTGCTTATGCGCTGCCTCTGCCCAGCGGTTTGGGTTTTGAAGCTGCCGGTGTTGTCGAATTGGTTGGCGATGGAGTCACAGACTTAAAAGAGGGCGACAGGGTTGCCTATGGTGCGGGGCCGATCGGTTCCTATTCACAAGCCCGCAACATGCCAGCCAATCGGCTTGCCAAGCTGCCCAGCACAATCTCGGACGAAACTGCGGCTGCCATGATGCTCAAGGGCATGACAGTGCGCTATCTGCTGCGAGAAACCTATGAAGTCAAAGCAGGCGAAACGATTCTGTGGCATGCGGTTGCCGGTGGAGTTGGTCTGATTGCCGTTCAGTGGGCAAAGCATCTGGGAGTTCGGGTGATTGGCACCACAAGTTCGCCCGAAAAAGCCGAGTTGGCCAAGTCCATGGGGTGTGACGAGGTCATCAATTACACCGAGGAAAACGTGGCGAAGCGGGTGCGTGAACTTACCGCCGGCAAGGGGGTGCCAGTGGTTTACGATGGTGTCGGTCAGGCAACGCTCGAATCTTCGCTCGACAGTCTCTCTCCGTTCGGTCTGCTGGCGAGCTTCGGCTCAGCGTCCGGTCCGGTTAAAAGCTTCGACGCCGGCATTCTTGGTGCGAAAGGATCGCTCTACTTGACGCGCCCTTCACTGATGACCTACGTGGCGTCCGACGAAGCGCTGCAAGCAAATACCGCTGATCTGTTTGAAGTGGTTGGTTCGGGTGCCGTCAAGATCGAGGTGAACCAGACGTATGCGCTAGTCGATGCTGCCAAAGCGCACCAGGATTTGGAAGCACGAAAAACAACCGGCTCAACCGTTTTGTTGCCATAGCGAGAAGAGAGACAACCCCATTCAATAGTGCTCACGATGTGGAGGAGTCAACGTAATCTCGTCCAAGCCGTCGGACTCACCGACGGCCGGTTCCAACTCGCTCGTTGGGAACGGGTGCGATCACATCAGTGACCAACTGTCCGGCGACAATCGCGACGGCGGTCATCATCATTGTGGTGAGTAGACGAATGCCGCTAGGCAGGTCTTCACTTAGCATGATTTGTGCCATTCCAGTGAAGCCAAGACTTCCGGGAACCAACAGAATCAGGGCGGGCATCAGCATGACCGCAGCAGGCAGGTTCAATCGTCGCGAAAGCAAACGGCTCGTAACACCGGCGAGGACGGAAGAAATCCAGACCGACGCAAATGGGCTGAAATATTCACTGGCCAGTCGAAGCGATCCGTAGGCGATCAGTGTTGACATCACAAGCCACGGAACGTCGCGATACCGTGTACGGAACAGCACGGCAAGGCACAGGCCGATGGGAACCATCACTACAGCAGACGCCAGCAGCGACGGCGTTTGCGGGGCCACGGAGGCTGGCAACGGCTGCAAGGCCGTGATGAATCCGTAGCCCATGAACACTCCAAATATCAGTGTCAGAAGCGTCGTCATGGCACCGGCGAACCGAGCTGAGCCGGACGCGAGATTCTGTGTCGCCAGTTCGTTGATGCTGATGGTTAAATGCAAACCGGGTACAAGAACAATCAAAGCCGATAGAGCCGTCAGTTCATAGTTGCCCGCGGCAATCCAAGCCTGCACTGCACACGCAATCGCAGCGGCCACAAAACCGGCAGTCACGTTGATCAGATGCGTCGGAACATTCCAACGTGATAGACGCAGAACCAATGCACCTACAATCAGGCCAATCACTCCGGCCGATATGACGGCGGTGTCATTGCCCCCAACAAGAACGGCCACGCATGCGGCAACGAGTCCAAACGAACCGACTTGGACGGACTTCGCATACCCGTCAGGCATTGCCCGAATATCCTGCAGGCGGAGCCATGCTTCCTGAACAGAGATGCCATTGCCCAGAATCATCTGTTGTAGGCCAAAGAGCTCAGCGTACAACGCGAGGTTCGTGTCTCCGGGATAGACACGCAGCAGCCGCGTCCCTTGAGATTCGTCCGCAAACGTCACAAACAGTGCGGTCGGAGTCGAAAAGAAAGTCGCCGGCTGGCCGAGCGCCGCGGCGACCAATTCCATACGATGATCCAATTCGTACGCCGGCGATCCGCTGGCGTGAAGGCTGCGGGCGAGATCCAGAATTAAGTTCTTCGGCGAAATGTCTGTCACATCAAATCTCGATCGCCATAAACAACAGGAAGACGCAAGCGAGCATTCTCGCTTGCGTCTTCTGATTCTATCGGTACGTGGACTGCACAACAGGCCGGAAGCCTTTCGCACACAGAGCTTACCCTTGCAGATGCGATTCGAGGAAGTACAGGCTCTTGTCGACCTCGCGAGCGATCTCGGTAAACAGGTCCGAAGTGACCGCGTCGTTTCGGTCCGCTGATTCGTCGATTGCCGATCGTGCCGAGGCAGCGTACTCACCGAAGCGATTGGCCAGCGCGATCACGTAGTCCTTGCCGTCAGTCATTTCGAGCGGCATCTCTTCGATGCGTGAGTTCGCCGCTGCCATGCGTGCCGTTCCTTCGGCCCGCCCGCCCAGTGCTGTCACTCGTTCGGCGATCGTGTCAGCGTACCCGTTGAATTTTGCGGCTAGGTCGTCGAAGAGCGCATGTAACTGCATGAAGTTCATGCCCTTGATGTTCCAGTGAGCCTGCTTGAGCTGTGTGTACAGGTCGAACGTGTCGGCGAGTTGCTGGTTGAGCAATTCAACCATTGATTCGCGTGTCTTTTCGCAAATGTCGTTACGAGTCTGGAAGTTCAATGCGGTCGCGGTCCTCATAATCAGGTCTCCTTTGGGTTAGAAGTCTGGCGGATGTTCGCCAATGGTTGCTATTGCACACCGTGTGCCATTGAGTGTTGTTCAGGAGCGTCGTGACGCCTTGGAGCCGGAGCGGTCGAGCGGCAACTGGAACCTCCCTCGTTGTCCTAGCGGTCTAGGTCGTTCGCGTGGTTTTTCGTGGGACCTATCAATTGAAAACTGCCATTCGGCCGCTCCAAGGGGGCTGGCTGTGGCGTTGAAAGATTGGTCTGTTCGAGAATACGCCGGCCGGTTCCACGTTGCCTCGAACTCCAGTTTTTTCGAGCCAGTTGCTGCATGTCTACAACTTCGTCGTGTTCGTCAACGATCTCACTGCCGATCAATGTCTCTATGAGGTCTTCGAGCGTGACGAGACCCTCCAGTCCACCGAAGTCGTCGGTGACAATGGCGATATGCTCTCGCGCTTCCAACAGTTGCTCGAAGATGGCGAATGCTTTGTCCGTCTCGCGAACAGCCTTGATTGGCCGCGAATAGTCTCGAAGTGCTTTGTCTTCCTCACCGGCAACGATCGCCGACAACAGCTCGCTCTTCAGAACGAAACCCGTGACGGCGTCGCGGCGTTCGCGGTAGATTGGAACGCGAGACACAGGCAGGCTCTGGATCATTTCTGATGCTTCGGATAGCCGCAGCGATTCTTCCATTGAAATTACGACGGTGTTCGGGGTCATGATTTCACTAATCACCACAGATTCCAGCTGAGGTAGGTTTCGTAGGATGTGCGACTCCGTATTGCGCAGTAGTCCTGCTTTCGATCCAAGGGCGGCGATGGCTGCGATTTCTGCCCGAGTGACAACATCGGCCCTCCTGTCTCCAACAAGCGCCTTCGTCAGAAACTCAGACAGCCATACCAGCGGCAGCATTAGGAAGATCAACCACGGCACAAAGTAGGCAACGGGATCGGCCAAGCGCCGCCAGTGCAACGCACCAATCGTCTTGGGAATGATTTCGCTGAGCACGAGAATCAGCAGCGTTAGAATTGCGCTGATGAGTCCGACGTAGCGATCACCGTAGATATGCGCAGCCTGAGCGCCGACTCCTGCCGCGCCGATGGTGTGGGCGATTGTGTTGAGGCTCAGGATTGCGGCCAGCGGCCTGTCGATGTTGGATTTCAGGCTGACGACGCGTTTCGCTGACTTGGACGGATTTCGTTCGCGTTCGGCGATGTAGCTGGGAGTAATCGAAAGCAGAACGGCTTCGGCGATCGAACATAGGAACGAAAAACCGATGGCGACAAACAGATACGTGACTAGCCAAACGTAGTCCACTGAGTAACTCCCTCGAACAGAAGCAAATGCCGCCTATGCAATCAAAGCCGGAAGCAGGCGACGCATCATCCGCCATTGGACCATCGCCCCTTAACCTGATCCGCCGCTTTCGACGGTCCCCCCGATATCGTCTTGTGGGCGCTACTAATCAACTATGCGGTTTCGTATGGCGTCTTTGCCAATCGCTTTGGTCAGCGGTCGCAGCAGCGCCAACACCACTAGCGCCATCACGCCGGAGGCTGCGGCCAACGCGTACTCGCCCAACCCTGCGACCGTGCCGACGGCAGCGGCCATCCAAACCGAACTCGCGGTTGTTAACCCTTTGACTTCGACTTCAGTGCTAAGTTTGATAATTGTTCCAGCGCCTAGGAACCCGATTCCAGCAGCGATACCTTGAATCACGCGAGTCACTTCATTCGTGTCATTTGGCGCTGTTGTTAACGCGGCGATCGTAAAAATCGCCGCTCCGAGCGAGACCATCATGTGAGTTCGAATGCCTGCCCAGCGACCGTGAAATTGTCGTTCGATCCCCAACAAACCGCCGAGCAGCAACGCAACGAACAACCGCAAACAATCGATTCCAAACTCCTGCACGCCTTCGTGATTCAGCAACAACTCGATCATGACACTTCCTTCAGTCGTCTTCGCCGCTTGTTGGTATGGTCAGGACGCTGCATTTGGCCTCGCGGATAACGGTCCGTGCGACGCTACCCAGCCCGTCTCGCTTACCCAGTAGGACAAGGTCAGCCGGTAGTTGATTGGCTCGCTGTACGACTTGCTGCGATGGGATGCCTTGAGCAGTTTCCAGAGTGACGTCGAGTCCTTGAAGGTCCTCATCGACGAGCTTTGCAAAACGGTCCTCGATCGACATCGTGTTCGGACTCTTCAATGCGAGTGCAAATTGCTGTTCCATTCCTCGAACAGACTGAGAGCCGGTGGACAACGACGGATCGTAGACATGTAGGAAGCGGAATGTGGAGCTGTAATGACGGTCGAGCCATCGCATCGCAGGAAGGATGGCCTGCGGGCGGTCGTAAAAGTCATGGGGAACCAAAACGGTTCGAGGATCGAGTGTCCCAGAGTTCTCCACTGGGCGGAATAAAAGGACGGGCACCGACGAATGGCGAACCATTCGATCGGCGAAGCTCCCCAGCAACATCTGCGCAAGGCCAGTACGTCCCTGTGGCGACATGACAATTAGGTCAATACCGAGTTCCTGTTCGAGCGTTCGCTGGCGTTTGCGCGTCCAACGCTGCTGCTCTAAACGTGGCTGAACGTCGATTCCCTCGAAAGCCGGATGCTGATTGCTTTCGTCCGCGAGTGTTTTTTCTAGCGCATTGAGCAATGTCTCACGCGACGTCGTCGGTATTAGGTTGGGAATCGCACCGGCGAAGTGTATCAGTTGGAGGTTAGCATCAAACTTCGACGCAAGGCTCGTTGCGCACTGATACGCTCCACGAGCGTTGTCCGATAGATCAGTCGTTAGCAGAAGGTGACGTATGTTCATGGTCTCGTTCCTTAAGTTTGTGCTTGCGTCTGCTTGATCGGAGTCATAGCGTTATTGACGTCCTAAAGTCATACGGCTTGATCGCGAGCACGGAGCATTCAATGCGGTCAAGAATCTGCTCGGCCGTGTTGCCAATCAATTTGCCCGCAAGGCCAGATCGTGCAAGAGTTCCCATCACGACCAAATCGACTGAGTTCTCTCGCACGAACGTTTCGATGGTTTCCGGCGGACGGCCTTTGGTGAGCTGTACGTCGTCCGAATCAACAGAGCTCCCATGTTTCTTGAGGAACTCGTCCATGCGTTTTTTCGTGGCTTTGCGATGGTCCTCAACGAATTCGGCAACCTGGCTCTTGCTCAGACGTGAACTGAGAAGTGCTTCGTCCTGCATTCTCCATGCGTGTAATATCGAATGCCGAGCTTCGTGAAACTGACCAATCGAAGTCGTGATTTCGTATACCTTGTCATTCAGTTCCGCGTCCACGGGCTGGTCGTTGGAGACATCGACGCAGCCAAGTACGTGGTTGATCTTCTCGACGCTTTCCTTGGTGACCAGCCAAACCGCGCTGGGGCAGTTTCGTAGTAGGTCAAGTGCGGTGTAGCCGAAGAACCCTTTGCGTGTGCTGCCTTTGCCCTTGGCGACCGCCATCACGAGGTCATGCTTTTCTCGCAGCACTTCCCGAATCACTTCCACCGACGTTTTGCCCTTCAAGACTCGTGTAGTGATCTCCAATCCCTTGTCTCGCCACGGTGTGGCCAACGCCTCAAGCTTGTCCTGTGTTTCTCGGGTGTATGCCTCTCGCATCGATTCGAGATCGGCAGTCACTAGACTCGCAATCCATGACGCTTCAGGAACGACATCCACGATCGTGAGAGCCGCCTTGTTATGCGCAGCCAACTCTGCCGCTTCATCGACGACCGAGTGTTCGTCGATACGAGTATCTGTGGCGACAAGCAATTTCTTGAATCTTTTCATAGTTCGATCTCCTTGTTAAATATGAAATCGCCGTTCGTTGGGCTAGGCTTCATCGCAAGCAACGAGCCGACCGGGCGTCTACACACACTATGCGACGGCTCCGTCTCGCTCTGGTTGAAACACCAGTTCGTCGATGCACACCCGTGTTATTCCGCTGGGAACTTGCCAGCGTACAACGTCGCCAACACGGTATCCGAGGATCGCGGTTCCAATGGGAGCCAGTACGGAAAGCTTGCCTTCGGCGATGTTCGCGTCTTCCGGATAGACGAGCGTGTAAGTATCAACTTCCTTAGTTCGCGGATCAAGCAGTCGCACCGTCGAGTTCATGGTTACGACGTCCGCTGGAATTTCATCAGGTTCGACGATTTTCGCTACGTTCAATTCACCTCGTAGCGACTGAAGGTATGGCTTGTCGCTGAACGCGGATGCGAACCCGCTAGCGAAAAGGTCCTCCAGACGTTCATGGTCTTCTCTGCTAACGATGATTTGTCGCTTTGTGGTCATGGTGTACCTCCTGCTTAGTTCGGCGCGATCGGAGTCAGAAACAACTCCGGATGAAAGTAGTTGACAATTAGAAATACGATCAGCGGCGTCACACTGAGGAACAACATCCACATCACCGCTCTATAGACGAACGCGATTTCTTCATCGCTTGTTATCGATTGATTCGCGAGTCGCAGACGCGGCTCTTTTGGTTCGACACTTTGAACGATGACCGGAGTACGGTTCGGCGCTTGTGGAGATATTTGTCGTTCTTCCAGTAGGCTCACAGACATAATCGCACCTCGTAGTAGTTGGACATCTTGCTTTGTTGCTATTGCAACATGCGGACCAATTCACTTGCGAACGAAGAATTCGCTCAGCAGTTTGGGAACGACCTAGATTGCAAGCGATATCGCCGCAGTTCACACGACGAGATCGCGACGCGTTCGCGGCATTCGTCAACTGCGGGCGACGTTCGTCAGCGCGAAGTGACACGTACGACAGGCTGGAAGGCTGTCGTAATCAACTACGAAACTCGCCGGCATCCAGGCCGTGCCGGCTGAGCAGTTTGTGCATGCCTTGCCGTGAAAGCCCGGCTTGACGAGCGGCTTGTGAGATGTTGCCGCCATGCTTCTCTAGTAACGCTGATAGGTAACTTCGGTCCGCGTTGTCGAGTGCTTCCTCGCGCGAGATTTCCGCAAGCACTGAAACCGAGTTAGACGTGGCGGGGTCCGGCTCACGAATTGGTTTGGGTAAGTCAGTTAACTGGACCGTTTCCGTCTTAGCTAATGCGACCGCACGTTCAACGACGTTTCGTAGTTCACGAATGTTTCCCGGCCACTCGTAGCTTCGGAAACGGTCTACGACTTCGTCAGAAAACTCGGTGACTCGTGCAGCACCTTTCTGCAATTCCGTCAAAAAGCGGTGGGCCAACAAGATCACATCGTCACCACGCTCGCGTAGTGGCGGCAGCTCCATATGAATCACGCCCAACCGGTAAAACAAATCTTGTCGAAATCGGCCTGCGTTGACCTCCTCCTGCAAATCGC
>JAGQPC010000501.1 GCA_020426925.1 Planctomycetales bacterium
CGGGTAGTAAACCAGTTCATACTCGTAAACCTGACCCGCGCTGCCGTTTTCGTATTGTTCATCCAAGAAGAGATCCGAGTACCGGGCAAATTGCGCTTCGGCGCCTCCGGTGTGAGCACTCTGCGGCGTGATGATGTTGAACAGGTCGTTATACTCGGACGGCAGACCTCCACCCGATCGAGTCATACCTTGATGATAAAGGTGCTCGCGCTGCCCAAATCCAGTGCTTTCCGATCGGTCCAACGTGATGCCATTGTGGACACCCCGGAAAAGATGATCGGAATTAAAGCTGACCTTGAAACTCAGCCGCTGCACGATCGGCCTCGCTCGTTGGCTTCCACTGAGTCGAATGTTGGCATCGTAGAAGACCGTCGATTCGTCGTAAATGATCGTCAAACCGATCGGATCGTTGCTCATAACTTCGACGCGGTCGTGAAGCAACTCCGCATCTTCTGGACTTAGCACCATTCTGAGGTTGTGAAGTCCAGTATCAGCCGCGAGTCCGTCTTGAACTTTATATAACGCTCGCGAATCCTGACCTCGGCGAGGAAACTGCGTCTTGTTGCCGCTTGCGTCAGTGCCTTCAACGTAGAACTGAACGATGGTTGCTTCGTCCTGCCCCGGAATCACTCCTGAGAAGCGATCACCACTCGCTTGCATCGTAGTCGATTCCCAAGCTCCTTCGCTAACTCGATACATCAGCATCAAGTTTTGCATTCCGTCAGCGTCGTTTGCCGTGACACTTACGGTGACCGCTTGCTGCGGACTCGGCACGGTCGGCGAATGAATCAAACCTTCGTACGTTGGCCCCATATTGGTTACGGCTTGACTGTTGCGTTCACCGGGTGTTCCATGATGATCGGGGCGATCGATCGGAGTCGTTCTCGCCAAGCGATTGAAATAGAGACGTGTATTAAACTGGTTCGATCCAGAGACCCAGCGAGCTTTGAACCGGATTTCATATTCGACTCCATTATCAATGCGGTGCGCCTCACCATTTTCCATCAGCGTCGTTTCGCCGTGGTTATGCATATGCTCGGTGGCACCCATGGCAACGAACTTCAGCACTTTGTTGTTGGGATCGGATGGATCGACCACAACCTCGCTTTGACGATGGTTTCCGATCAGCCTCCATTTGTCGGGATGTGCTCCGACTTGATCTCCTTCAAACGTGCCGTTTTGAAGGACGTTAACGGCCTCACCACTCGGATCCTTGATGATCTCGACATCGTCCAGCAGGATAATACCGTCGGCGAGCATGCCAATCACCAATTCTCGCCATGCGCCGTCCGCTCCCACGGGGCTAGCCTGGGTGACTCCCGTGTACGAATATTCCTTCCACTCCGAATCGGGCAATTCGTCGCTGGCGTCCCACGCGAGTCCACGTGAATTGTCAGCAAACGGATCTCGCAGCTTAAGGCTTGAACCTCTGCCATCTGCGGCGCCAGGCCATTGTCCGTCTTCGAAGTACTCCACGACGTCAGCAACATTTTTATGCTGGTCCTTGAGAACGATTCGATCGTTTTGATTGCTAAGTGTGCCAGAGAATTCACCGATGATTTTATTCGACAAATGTGGATATTTCTCGCGTAGTTGTTGCGCGTCGCGCGCAACTAGCAAGTATTCGTTTGGCGCGATCGTTTGTTCTGGCGGAAAATCGTAATCGATTGCGTCGTCAAGCGACCACCCAGCGAGTGAAACCGTCGACGATCCGCGATTGAAAAGCTCGATCCACTCTTCATCGTTGTCGCTGTACGGAGTTCCAGGATCGGCCGGCACGACCACCGGACCACCTCGAACTTCCAGCCCGAACGCGAGGTCGTTACTGGTCGGCGTTTGCTGATGAACTTCGACGGCCAGTCGATTGACGCCGGCAACGAAGCGGCCTTTTGGAATCGGTGTCAGATCACTTAGCTCGCCATTGCGGACCGATGCTTCGGAACGAGTTTCCGAATCGATGGCACCTTCCGGAAGGTTGAATCGCAACACTTCGACACCATTGAGATACACCAGCGCCGCATCGTCTACGATATGACGCATTTGATAACCGTCGAAGTCGGCGAACTGTTCAGGCGTCAGCGTAAATTCAGTTTCGAAGTAATACGTGATCGCGCCGGTATTTCGTGAATCGGCCGTTTCTGTTTGCAATCCCGGACCGGGCAACGTCGACGTTTCAAATCCCAGTAAACCTGGCCCTGACGACCAGTTTCCTCCGACGTCATGCGAAGTTAGATACCAATCTGGCGCAAGGTCTTCTCCGGTATCGTTGTATCGCCACACCGCGTCGAAACCGACGAGCTCATTTACCTCAAGCACTGCCGGCGATGGCGGACGCGCGACGGTCGGCCGGTAGTTGTACATGATTTCGTTAATCACGATGTCATTTATAAAGGCGAAATCGTTTTTGGTTCCCGGCGTTGCGGAGTTTACAAACGCGGTCTCTCCATCGTCGGTCAAGCCAAATCCTCGATCGCCAACTTCGACGACGTCGTACACGAACGAACCGTCAGCATTTGTGATGGAGACTCGCTGCCCGTCCGTTGCCGAAAGACCATTCATGACGTACAGTCCATCAGCCACAAGCATCGTGCCTGCCGGAATTGCGTGAGAGTTGTCACCTATCTGGATTTGGGTTCCGGACAAGTCGATCGCTTCTGCTCCATCATTGTGGAGTTCTACGAAAAATGCGGCCGATGCGGCGGCCGCTTCGTTAATCTGCAAGTGGACTGACTCTGGTAAAAACGGTTCCGGCGGTTGCGTGGTCGTTTGCAAGTTCATTGCAAATACCATGTCAGCATCGTTGGCTGCGGCTTGATGCACTTCAACGGCGATCACGTTTGTACCGCGATTGAGAACGTCGCCTGGAATCGAGATCTTGTCCGTTCGAGCCGCGTGTTTCTGCTCGAACAGCGCTAACGTACCGGCATTGATCGGTCCGGCGGGCAGATTGTGCCGATAGACTTCCGTGCCGTTGATGTAGACGACAGCGGAATCGTCGAGCAACATGTCGAGTTCGATCGAAGTTCGTTCCGGCGAATCGCTGAACGAGAACGAATGGCGGAAGTAGTGCGAGGTCGTTCCAAGCGAAACCTCTGTCGTACCTGCGGGCTCGAATGTTTGAAACTGAACTTCGCTGAGCCCCACAAAACCAAACCCATCGCCGTGATTGGCAATTCCATTCGACGTGTCGACATCGATTTTGACGAATCGAGCTTTCACACCGCCAAGATCAACAAGCTGCGAGAAATCGGTTTCCGTGCCGGGCGCGATGTCAAACGGCTGGTCTTCAATTAGCGTCGTGAATACACCGTCGTCTCCTGCGACAAGAATATCGGCCTTGGCGATGCCGCGTCCTAAACAGCAGATTGCCGATTCGACGCTGTTCAAGTTCCAAACTCGCATAGCGCCAACCAATTGTTCGGAACCGAGGTCAAACGTGATCTCGGGATCGACGTCAGGAACTGCTGCAAAAAGATTTCCGCTGCTTAGCCACATCGTCCGCGTCGACGGTCCGTTGACGTGCGAACCGTCTTCATTGAGCCCGCTTCCGTCAACTGCGTAAACTGGATCGTGACTTGCCAAAAATGAAGAGGCGGTTGCAGCAACGTTCTCAACCACGATCGGTTCGTTGCCAGCAATTCGCGCGTCGCCTGCGTAGAACGGGCCGGATCCTTGCGCCCATGCGTCATCGTCGAAACCAGAAGTCGCCCAGTTGCCTGGAACGCTCGCTGCATTCCAAGACCAAACAGAATCGTCAGCAAGAATACTGCGAACAGTTGGCGGCGTATCACTCGTGTCTTCGAAATTGACCGCGCCGGGAGTTCCACCGCTTATGAAACTGTGCGTCCAGTTGTCTGGTCGGCCGGTGAAAGCGTCTTTATCGATCTTGGAGAGCGACGGACCGTGACCATCGGCGGCAACGTCCCACTTTCCGCCGTCGTCATATTCCAGCACATCCATCAATCGATTGCTGCGATCGCGCAGCTCCAGCCTTTCGCCTCGATTAGATAGTCGTCCAGCGAATGGCCCCATAGCATCGATGCCCAAACGAGCTTTGATCACTTCCGGGTCGCGCGCGACAACTAACTGGCTGCCGCCTGGCACGATCGTTCCGACCGGGAATTCAAATTCAACGCCGTCCGCGATTCTCCAGTTGGAAATATCCAAATCGACAGCCATCTGGTTGTGGAACTCAATGAATTCGGTCCCCTCGTCCGCGTCGCTGGGGTGATACATCACTTCGTTAAAAACCAGCGTGCTGTCCAACACGATCCGTGATTCAAGTGACTCGCACGAGCTGGCGCGATTTAGGCGAGCGGTTCTTTGTAGCCGTCGAAGTGTTCGCTTCATTCCGTAAACTCCTCTAAGTTGTCAACGATCGTCCTTTGCAGCGTTCAGAGTATGAATGAGTCAATGACAAGATACAAACAGATTTGTCACCGTTGCTGCGTTATTGGTCGAAATTCCACCACTGCATGTGGCCAATTCCACTCCCCAATATGTATTTTCAATCGCGGCGAGGATTTGTACACGTTAAACTCATGCGTTGAAACCGATACGGGTTCCGAGCGACGACACGTTGAATGATGGAAGTAAACGATCAATATGCAAAGCAGATTTGACTCTCGCGCAACGCGAAGGTTTGAGCCGCTGGAGGCTCGGCAATTGCTGGCTGGCGATTTGATAGCACACTGGAACGCGAATGACCTTGCCGACAGCCATGCCGTAGGCGACCCCATTGTCTCGTGGGGCGATTCTGTTTCGGCAGTCGAAGCAGCGGCAAGTGGAGCTCCGGAATTCGTCAATGGCGTTTTTGGTGGTCGACCGGCAATTCGGTTTGTTGCCAAAGAAGTAAACGACGGTTTTAAAGTTCCCAAAGAGGCAAGCCCGTTAAACGGAGCCGAGGACTTTACC
>JAGQPC010000502.1 GCA_020426925.1 Planctomycetales bacterium
ACGAAAGTCGCGGACCATCATTTCCCATATTGTTCACGCCAGGCCGCGTTTCCAACCGGACGTTTTCGTGTGCCGCACATTCAGGTACAGCTTGCAGCTGATATGGATTTCACGCCCGATAGCAGATGACGGATAACGTCGCTCGCCGAGTACGACTCGGCGTGGGCATCCGGCAAAAAACGTGCGACATTCATCACCTCGTCGCCGGACGTTACCATCGGGATTTCCTGATAGCCGTTGCGTCGGCACTGCCCCAGCCCAACGTTCGCAAGCAGACAATTGCACAAACACTTCCGCCCATGTGCGTCATTTTCATCGCCTCCCTTCCTGGTGAATGTATCGACGTGTTCTGCTGGGCAACGCCAACCGACCGAACCATCGTCCTTACGGTACGCTTGGCGAAGATAGCCGAGGTCACACTGCCGCTGCCGAGACGCATAGCAGGACGATTCGCTAAGCGTCCCATCAATGCGAAGCACCTTGAACGGGAATCCAGCCGGCGACGCCAGTGGATCGGTGAAAACGTCTAGCTGGCCGGTTCGACTGGCCTGCAAAACTTGCCGTTTAATTTCTTCCGTAATTCCTGATTCTCGACAATAAGCAAAGGCGGTCCCAACTTGCACGCCCGCCGCGCCGACGCGAAGCGAGTCTTCGACGCCTTCCGGCGATCCGTACGACCCCGCAAGCCAAAACGGCAGATCGAGCGCACGCATTGCTTTTAAGTCAGCATTGTCTCGCTCGCCATAAATCGGTTCGCCGCGTGTGTTTAGCTGCATCTTTCCACGAGGCGGAGCGTTGTGGCCTCCGGCGGTCGGGCCCTCGACGACGAAGCCGTCAATCTTGCCGTTTGACTTTCGAGCCAGCATCGTTGCCAATGTTGCAGACGACACGATGGGTAGAAACTTTGGACGCTGCAGCCAGGGCACTTCGCCGTTAGTGAATTCGCCTGGATCAAAATAGGACACGAACTTGTCATCGTTTTTTGCGTCAGCAACCCTCAGCGGAAGCTCAACAGCTTCGCCGTTGCTCAACCGATCGAGCGTCCCCGGGATCAGTTGTGGAATGCCGGCACCCATCAGCACATAGTCGACACCTGCGAGCATCGCTCCGTACAGAGAAGGTAGTGTCGGAAGTTGAATCTTTTCCAGATAGTTGACCCCAACCAGCCCGTTGTGGCCTTCCTTTGCCAGATACACTTCGACGAAATTTGCTACAACGATCAGTTCGCGTTGTCGAGACGACGGGTGCACAGTATGAAGTTGACTTGCAGCAAACGGCTCGGCCTCCGACTTCCCGCCGGGAACGAAGTACTGGTGCAGAATTCGCTCGGCCATTTTCTGATACGGAAATTCCGACAGCGCACGACGCACATGTCCACCAGCATCGCCCAGCTGAAGTCTCCGGATCAAAACTGTGTCAAGCGCGGTTCCCGCGACGACGCCAAGCTGCCCTTCTTTTGACACAGCCTTCGCCAACGGCCATCCGGATACAGCAACGCCCATTCCGCCTTGAATGATGATTGGTTGTTCTTGCGTATTCATGCTTTCCCTCGTCAATCGGATCCATATCAAGGTTCAACAAAATCTGACCTCGAAGCCTCGACATAAACGTGAAGGTCCTGAAAGCAATTTACTCGGCGGAGACAATACGCTTGACGCCGTTACGTAACGGTCGCGTAAAACTATCGTGATAGTTTAAGTGTGTGCCGAAAACGCCCGCCGCTTATGCTAAGCCCACGTTTGAAGTGTGCGGGTCTGCACAGGCAGTTCACGGTGAAGTCGTGCAGGTGAAAAGGGACTCGCCATTTCAAGTTACCACGACAGTTCGCGCGTCGTAGTCGATCTCAAGTTTTCGTCCCTCGAGAAGCATTGTCCCCAGTAATGGATATTCTCCATCGTTGGCAACGATCTGTGTTTCATACGTCACACCGAACCATTCGAAGAAACACGCATACGTTTCTAGTTCGACCACCTTTCCATCTGCGAGAATCGCTTCCGCGGATGATTCCTTGATGAGCTCAAGCGACTCGATGTACTTCCGAGGGACGACCAATCCGCCATTGAACGCTGTGTCAATCCACACGTTCAATTCGGTTCGGTTGTGATCACGCGCTGCCGCCATTGGAACGGAGACCAATGCTCGCAACTTGTCGTCAACAATTCCGTTCATTGACACATGATCCCAATGTGAAATGCAGCGGCATGCCCAATGTGAATGGTATGAGAGAGCTTTGTCGGGTGTTTCGCCCTCGCAAGTTTTACTGCTGCATCAAACGTGTCGGCAACAAAATGTTCGCCTGAATCTGGCTCGATCGCAACGAAACGATCCATATGCTTCATTTCCAAATCGGTTCGCAGCTGCGTATCGTAGATTTGTTTTGCTCGCGCGATCACAGATTTCGTTTCTGCGGATACCATATTTCATCTCCCGTAGGACATTGGGGTCAGCAGTCCATTGTAATGGCAGAGTCAAATGCGGTCACTTGCGGTTGTCGCCGACTGCTGGCCGACTATTTGCAAACAGCTGGCGAGAAGACCACTTCCGCAGTCTCAGTGCTCGAACAAAGTAGCGACGAGGCTCTATACCGAGAACGGTTCGCCAACTCCGGGAACGATGGGCTTTGCCGACGTTTGAGCCTCGACCGACGCCGCCCAACTCGCTTCATCCTGTTCGATCGGCGGCCAAGTGTTGTAGTGTGTTGGAACGACGTGCTTTGGATTGAGCAAGTTAATCGCTTCCAACGAGTCAGCTGGGCCCATCGTGAAATGGTCGCCAATCGGTAGGATAGCAACGTCGATAGCTGCGTTTCCAATCAGCTTCATGTCGCCAAACAAAGCGGTATCGCAAGCAAAATAGAGTTTCTTCCCGGCAACCGTTAACAGGAACCCAACCGGATTTCCGCCATAAGAACCGTCTGGCAGCTGCGAGCTATGGATCGCATTTGTCATCTTGACGTGTCCGAACGGAAGTGCGATTCCTCCGCCCGTGTTCATGCCAATCGTGTTGGCGACATTGTGCTGTTTCGCGAACCAATCCGCGATTTCGTAGACAGCCACCACCGTCGCGTCACAGCGGTTCGCAATCGATGCCGCATCGGCAACGTGGTCAAAATGTCCGTGCGAGACCAAAATGTAATTCGCGTTCAAATCGTCCGCTTTGCATTTTGCAGACGGATTGTCATTCAAAAATGGATCGAGCAATATTGTGTGGTCGCCAGATCGAATTTGCCAACTCGCGTGGCCCAACCAGGTTAGTTCAATTGGCATGATTTGCTCGCTCCTTCAGTTATTTCAGAAGTGTCGCTCAATCGGTTAGCTGCGACATGCAGGCGTTACAGCCCCAGATTCTTCTTCATGTGATGCTTGTACTTTTCGACCCCGGGCTGTCCGTAAGGATTGATGCCCATGACTCGTCCCTCGACCACCGTGGCCAGCATCAACATTTGCAAAAGTTGGCCGACGGTGAACTCGTTGATTTCCGGCATGAAAAGATCAGCGGTCGGACGGTTGTCGTCAAGATAGGCTTGATTCGTTCCAGCGATCGCAGCGGTCATGATGTCCGGAATCGTCTTATCAGAAACCGCGTTCAAACCGTCTTGGTCCAATTCGCTTTTTGGAACTTGCAGCGGATCGCAGCGCCAGTTTTCAACGATAACGTTGGTGATGAACTTGTCACGAGCCCCTTCCTGATGCTGCTGAGCTCGAGAGTGCAGGTCGCGAGTGTTGACGACGGTCAGCGGAGTCGCACCGCGTTCGGCCTTGCCGTTGCTTTCGGCCAGCAGTTGGTCGTACCACAAACCGACGGTCTCAAGCGACTTTGCCCAGACGCTGAGAATTCGAATGTTGGCATTGTTTTGCTCGTCCATCACGTGCCCGAGAGCCGTGTAATCAAGCACAATGTTTTCGCCGATGGGAGCTCGCGCGAAATGCTCGTTCATCGCGACCGCACCTTCAAGCAGCTTGACGACATCGATTCCCATGATTGCGGCTGGCAACAGTCCGACAGGCGACAGCACAGAGAATCTGCCACCAACTCCATCAGGCACTTCGAAAATGTCCGGACAGCCGATCGCCGTCGATAGGTCAAACAGCTTTCCGCTCGTGCCCGTTACCGGAACGACTAAGCTTGCGAGCTTGTCCGAATCGTTGCCGCAGTGTTCTCGCAGTGCATCCAGGAAGAGTCGGAACGAAACGGCTGTTTCCATCGTTCCGCCACTCTTGCTGATCACGACAATCGCCCAATCGCTCGGATCGGCGGTCGTGTCTTCCTTCAACAGCTGTAGCAATCCAGACGCGGCATCGTTGTCGACATTGTTGCCTTCGAAGTAGATTCTTGGTCGGCCGCCGCGTTGAGCTCGCGACAATTCATTGTGATATGGATGACAGCACGTATCCATCAGAGCTCGTGCCCCCATGTATGAGCCGCCAATTCCGAGTACCACGACGCGGTCACACGATTCGCGAATCCGCTTCGCAGTACTTAGTATTTTCCCAAGTTCGCTGTCGTCGCGTGACTTCCCGTATTCGGCGAGTAGTTTTTCTGGGAAGCGGATGAATGCTGCGTCCAACGGCTGCTTTTCGGTCGGCACTGCATCGCCGCTCTCCCACAGCGGAATGTCGACATCGAGCACTTCTTTGCGTGCTGCCTCCAGCTTGGAGACGACATTGCCCAGTTGATCACGCGTGACGCCGTGCTGGTCTAAGATAGCGTTGTTAAAATTGAATCGTAGATTTGCTGGCATTTTGGCGTTCCTTCGATATACGAAAGAGTTGTTGCAAAAAAAGTCGCTCTCCTGCTCGGCAGGATAACGAACCATGGACAAGTTTGCTATAAGGCTTTGTTGTGGCTACCACGTGCTGCGTATAACCGCACATCTCTCTCGAATCATGGAACCATAATCAGGGATTCACAAATGAAAAAGATCTTGATTGGTGTTTTTGCATTTCTGTTGTTGGCGGTTGGTCTGATAATCATCTTCTTGCCTGCGACTACCCACATCGAACGGACAATCATGATCGACGCTCCGCCCGCCGTCGCGTACGCCAGCACTGTGGATCTCCGTGAATTCCACAAGTGGTCTCCATGGACGGGCCGAGATCCAAACGCAAACTACGAGTTCTCGGATCCCAGCAGCGGCGTGAACGCGTCCATGTCGTGGAGCGGTAACGAGCAGGTCGGCGAAGGCAAAATGACGATCACTAAGGCGTTCGAAAACGAAGGTATCGAGCTCGACTTAGACTTCGGTTCACAAGGCGGCGCCACGTCGGCTTGGCTGTTCGAGCAAAACGGCCTCGGCACTAAAGCGACATGGGCGTTCGACACCGGTCACGGTTTCAATCCTATCGCACGCGTGTTTGGTGCATTTTTCATGGACGGCATGATCGGCCCTGATTACGAAAAGGGACTTCAGAACCTAAAGGATCACTGCGAAGCAAAGCAGACGGATATAGCCAGCGACGAAGATGCGGCAACGCCGTGATATCATCGGTGATAGCGTGAGCGAAATCTGTTCGACGCGGTTAATAAATGCCCTTTAGTTTTGCTCGCGGCTGGTTTAGCGGCGGATGAATTTGCCTCAATGCTTGCAGCCTGCTGGCTGACGGAAAGGTCCGCCAATCCGCGTGTATTTCGGCTCCGGAAGCAACTGGCGGACAGTCAAACAAAAATGATCACGGCATAGGCACGTGGGTTGCGTTCAACCGGCGGCCATGTGCTTGCGCGAGCAACTTAGGTCTCTTCTTTCGTTCTATTGGCAAAGGTCTGCCAGCTTCATCATGATTTGCAGTAATCCGAATCACGGCGAGCTAAGCTCTCGTGAGGTCGATCAGAATCTTCGCCTCCTAACATTCGAAGGCGGAGCATATAGCTTGATGGTAGGGATGGGCGAAACGTACCTTGGTGCGCTCGTGATCGCCGTCGGCCTAGGAGAATACCTCGCTGGTTTAATCACGACGGTCCCAGTGTTGATTGGCGCGATTCTCCAGCTAGTTTCTTTCTGGGGAGTGCGTCTATTCAACTCGAACAAAAACTGGGCGGCGTTCGCAGCGGCAACTCAAGCGGTCAGCGCATCTTTAATCGCGGCGATGGTTTGGCAGGATCAAGTCACCGCTTCGTTGCTGATTTTTGTCGCGGGATGGTATTGGTTTGGTAGCTTGGCCGCCGGCCCTGCGTGGAATGCCTGGGTACAAAACGTCGTGCCAACGGAGTCGCGAGCTCAGTACTTCGGCATTCGAGCACGCGTCTGCCAGTGCTTGATGCTCATCGGCCTGCTAGTCGCCGGGATGCTCCTTCGCACTTTTTCCGGAGTCGGTGTCTTCGTTGTTCTGTTCGCGCTTGCGGCCCTGTGCCGAGCGTGCTCGGCGATCGCGATCGGATTTGGCACCGAGCGGCCGAGTTGGCGGCCAAACGCGACCGCAACATCCAATAGCTTCCTCGAAAACCTACGCAGCTTGGACGCAACATCGACAAAACTAATCGCGTATCTATTCTCCATGCAAGCCGCAGTGTACGTTTCCGCGCCATACTTTACGCCATACATGTTGTCCCACTTAAAGCTCAGCTACATCGAGTACACGTGGCTCATTGGACTCGGCTTCGGTGGCAAGATTCTGGCGATGACGTGGGCTGGTCGAGTTGCAGCACGGGTTGGCACGAATCGCATCCTGTTAATCGGTGGGTTAGGCATAATTCCGTTGGCTGTTGCCTGGGTATTTGTCAAATCCGTGATCGCGTTAAGCGTCGTACAGATCGCCGGTGGGATTCTGTGGGCGTTCTACGAATTGGCGATCTTGCTGTTGTTTTTCGAGCGATTCGCGCATGATCAACGTGTCGCTGCTTTGTCGATCTACAACCTCGGTAACGCAGCATCCATGGTTGTTGGCTCGCTCGCCGGTGGCGCGCTGCTGGCCGCGTTCGGCGGCGAGCTCATTGGCTACTACTGTGTGTTCGCGGTTTCGTCCGGCGGGCGACTGCTTTCTTTTCTGCTAATGCCCACTGAACGTGCGACTGAGCGACCGAGCTTCATTCCTCACTTCCGCTTCACGGCGATTCGCCCAATCGTCGGAGCATGGGTGACTCCGATCTTTGCCCGCAGTCGCGCCGTCGTGCAAGTGCCGGAACGAGAGCCAGTTCGAGCAAGCGAGACGAACGCAGGTCACGCGTCGGTCGCTTTGGATTGCGAACCGGCAGCGGCGAATCTGCAAGCTAGTTTGTCTTAAGTCGCTGGTTCACGTAACCGTATGACGGGCTTCCAGTCGACGTTCACTTCGTCGATGCACGATGCGACGGACTGCCTCAGCGGCCGACGCGTCGACTTTGGTTGCGTGCTCCTTCACGACTCGCTGCAACGACTTCAAGGGTCAACGGAATCGACGCCCCAACGTACGTGCCAGCACGAAACGCAAACACAAAATCGTTCGTATCGAAGTCTCCGTCGCCATTCCAATCGCCTTCTTCGAACGTTGAATTGCCAGCGATCCCGTCTTCGTATTCGCCCGCCCGGAACACCAACACCAGGTCCGAAGAATTAAAGATGCCGTCACCGTTGGAATCTCCTGGAATACGTTCGTCGTTTCCCAGTTGCCCCGGCGTTCCACCGACTAGATCGCTGGCGCGCCAGCCAACCGATGTCGACCACACGTCCAAATTCGGTTCGGAGCGATCAACGATTTCTAGCGAGTGCCCCTCACCGTCAGTCGATGAGTACCATTCGTCGTCGTACGTGAATTGCTGAATAATCCGCTCTTGCGCAGAAACCGTTATCGTTTCTCCGCCATTGCTCAATTTTCCCGACCACCAACCGGCGACGGGAAGATCAGAGCCGTATCGATGTTCAAACGCATGCGGGTTTTCCACGACCAGTGCAACTCCGCCCGGCGCTAGCCTTCGCACGCTCGCCAGGCGGAAGTCAAATTCAACTCCTCCATCATCGCCTTCCGACAGAACAACGTCCGTCAGGTCGATCGGCTGGTCACCGATGTTAGCCAGCTCGATGAATTCAAAATCGTCGTTGTCATTAAATCCGGCCGCGATTTCGTCGACCGATGCAGCCGCCGGGTTGTAATGGATTTCCGTCACTCGAAGGTTTTCTTCCGATGCTGGCACGGACGGCAACAGAAACTGAGCCTCATTCAGTGCGGACCATTCGCCGTTTTGCAAGACTCTCGCTTTAACCAATGTATCGGTCGATACTGTGATTTCACCTCCGTACACTTTCGCCGTCGAGGCAATCGCCCCGCCTTTAAGCCGAACATCACTTCCATCGGTCGAGTAATAAATCACGCCTTCTGGAGCGGTCATCGACAATTGCAAACCGTCGGTAATTTCGCCTCCATGTTGACTGAATGACGGGGCCACGACGTCCGGATACAAATTTATGGTTCGCAATTGACCGAGCACCGTATCGGTGCGCTGCGGAATGCAGCTATTGAGAATGCGATCGAGTTCTCGTCGCCATTCTCCGTCTACCGTGTAAGGTCGACTCGGCCGCTTGTTGTCTCCCCACCGAGCGGACTCTGCCGTCAGCGGAAGTTCAATTTCGTCTGCGAGTCCTTGCCACCGAGCTGCAGCGTTTTCGGGCGTTAACAGGCCATCGTTGAAGAACAGTCGATGAGCTGTATCGGCAAACTCCATCCGGTATTCCGCATTTGCCCGGTATAGCCGTCGATGCAGATCCGTTGGCTGACTCGCGTTGGATGCCGTCGTGCGGTTGTCTCGATTATTAAGGAACGTCCGTTCGGCGTCCCACGTGAAGAAAATGAATTTGCCGTCTTCTCGCCGACGCCCGCCGAACCAATTGTTCTGGTCCCAATCAACGTTGCCGCTGTAAAAATTCAAAAGCAGGTATTCCATCAAGTCGGGAACGTCTACTTCTTGCTTGACCATTTCGAATGTCGCGTCCGATTCCGGATCTTGCCGAACGGTATTGATGATCTCCTGCCACTTGTCTCGACTACCGTCAACGACGCCATTTTGATGTTGCAGCACATCATAGTCTTCCGGCTGACCACCGAATCGCTCGGCAAAAGACGCGGCGTTCGGTTTTTCAAAGACGTGATACAGCCCCCAGTACAACCCGTTCAAATACAAATGCATGTAGCGTTGAGGAACAAACGTGTGCCCCATCAACTGCTGCGTCTGCTTGTGCCACTGGTCGCGAATGTATTGAGCTTGCTGTTGTTGCAATGAATTTGGATGGAACCAGCTGTCACCGTTTCCGCCACGCATGATCATGGTGTCGAACGTTGTGATGACGCTATCGTCGAAGAACGGGAATTCCAGCTTGGATTCGCCATATTGTTCCTTAAACAGAAAACGCATGTTGTGCTTGGGACGATTCGGGTTTCGACTTGCGCCACCCTGGATTCGCAATCCCGCATTGATTTGAAATTGGATTTCGCCGTCCGAAGAAATCAGCTCCATCGACGCCGGTCGTTCCCATTGAACGCCTTGTTGCTGCGGATTGGTATAGATTCCTGTCGTTCGATCAAACAAGGATTCCATGTCAATCACGATCGAAATGGCGTCGTGCGATTGAAGAGCTTGCCGGACGAGAGGCGAATAGTATTGCGATTCGGTATCGGTCGCGACGCGAGGGTCGACTGCGTAATCGGCCGCTCCAGCTCGCTCCCACGTCCTGGGAAAACCTTCAGGATCGCTGGGCTGCTTGAGTACATCGTCCAGGAAGATGTACGAATACGTTCGCGAGATCGACGGAAGTTTGCCATCGGAAAACGCACGAGCCCGAAGCAGTGCTGTTTTTGAAATCGCGACGGGCTGCTTGAAAATCGTTCCATTTTCAGCAGTCGGTTCCGAACCGTCGAGCGTATAACGAATGGTCGCAGTCTCATCGGGCGTGGTCAGCGTCACCGAAATTTCTTCGCTGTAGTAGCCTGCGGGAACTGAAGCCGTTGGCGGATCGTTGATTGCGGTAACGCCAGCTTCTCCATTCGCCGCGCCGGGTGTCGGAACTGTTTGGTAGACGAAACCCTTGGCGGTAAGAGCGTACGACACGTCAGCGCGTTGCTCGGGATACTCGACCTGATCGAGCACGACACCATCGGGGCTTAACAGAAAGATCGATTCGCCTTTTGCGTCCAATTTAAGGTTCGCGTGCAAGTGTCCGGCTTCGTCGAGGGCTCTATCGTTGACTGACAGTCGATCTAGAAATACGACTTCGTACCCTTGAGCCGGGATCACAGTGCCCGCAGGAAAAGCCCACAGAGTCGGATTGGATTCGACATCGGTCAGGTGAAATCCCGAAATGTCGATCGGCGAATTTGACTGATTGTGGAGTTCGACCCAATCTGGCGACAGGTCGTCTCCACGAAAACGATCTTCAACGTCTTCGCGAACTCGAGTCAACAACGTCGACGCATTCGCCGCCATGATTTCAGTGATGCGAATCGGAGCATCCCCAACAAACAGCAGCACTTCCGTCGATGAGGTTCCGCCGTCCGTGTCGATCACGTCGTACATGAAGCTGTCCGTGCCGCTAAACCCTTCGTTCGGTTCATAGACGAAGGCGCCTGTCGATTCGAAATTGATCGTTCCGTTGGCGGGAGCTTGGCTAACGCTTGCGGTTAGCGATTGCGAATCGTCTTCGACGTCAACGTCGTTGGCGAGGACTCCTCGAGCATTGTCGACGTCTAAACGAGCACCGACGGCTGTGAAGTACGCGTCGCTGGTTGCCTGCGGATTATCGTTGACCGCTTGCACGCGAAGCGTAACGGTGGAAGGCAACGAAGTGTCGATGCCATCAGTGATTCGATAGGCAAAACTGTCCTCGCCAAAATAGTTTTCATCTGGTTCGTAGGTGAATGCACCGTTTTCCGCGACGACGAGCGTTCCGTGCTGCGGTTCGCTTTGCAGGAACGCGGTTAAGTTTGCCGAGTCGGTATCCACATCGTTTGCGGTCAGGCCGAGCCTTGGTGAAACGATCAGAGTCTCGTCTTCGTTGACTGTGTAAATGTCGGCATTGGCGGTCGGCGCCGCGTTCACCACCAGTGTGACTTCTGTTTCCGGTGACGTTGATTCGCCATCGGCGATGCGATAAGTGAATGTCGTAGTGCCGCTATTGCCGTTCGGATCGAAAACGAAACCTCCGTCGGCGGCTAGTGCCAGTTCGCCAAATGACGGAGCTTTAACGAGTTGTGCTTCGATCTGCAAATCGTCGCGATTGATATCGTTGGCGAGCACTCCTACCAGTCCAGGTAGCCGAAGAATTTGATTCGGCGCGAGCTTGTATGAATCGGGCTGTGGAATTGGTGCATCGCGTGTCGGAGTCACTTCGATCGTAACCGTCACCGGTTCGGACTCGCGAAAGTCGACGGCCGCATAGGAAAAACTATCTGTCCCGTAGAAGTTCGGTTTCGGATCGTACAAAAACGACCCGTCTGCTTTCAGGGAAAGGTCGCCATGCTGAGGCGAATCGACAAGCGATGCTGTTAGCGTGTCGCCATCTGCATCTGTATCGTTGACGAGCACCCCCAGTGCCGCCGTCACGAACAGCACCGAATCCTCGGGCATAACATATTCATCCGGCTTTGGAGCGGGCAGCGAGTTTTCGTAAAACGATTTTATGCTCGCGTACTCGGCGCCGGCTTCTGCTGAAGTTAGAGCGCCGTTGTAAATTGCGACTTCGGAGATCCAACCGTTAAACGCTCCTTCCACGTCGTGACTTAAACCAAACAACAGATCTAAAGGATCTCGTGCGCCCGTATCTGCGCCTGATGCTGATGCGTATTCTGCGCCGTCAACGTACACGGAAACGTTTCCGCCTGATCGGGTAAATATCACGATGTGCGGTTTGCTATCGTTGAGCCGCTGAT